>NZ_JBFACT010000062.1:0-53284 GCF_040640995.1 Amycolatopsis sp. NPDC021455
CGACAAGTACGCCCTCACCTTCCTCGGCGGAATCCTCCTCGCCGCCGCGATCATGGTCACCCGCACCGCATCCCGCAATTAGGAGACACGCCCTAAACCGTCCGGCGGGTTCGGGCGTGGTCCTCTGGCGGCCGAGGGGGCGCTTCCACCCGGAAGCGACGGGGAGCCGCCGGAGGGGGAGTCATGCCGTCCTGCCTGAAGAAATCGCTCATCGTGGGGACGCTGCTCGCGTCGGCCGCGGTGGGACTGCCGGGGGTCGCGACCGCGACCACCGTCGCGCCGGTCGACCTGGGCACCCTGCCGGGTGACCAGTACAGCAGCGTGACCGCGATCAACGCCGGCGGCACCATGGTCGGCGACTCGTACCCGCGGGACGCGCGCCTGCGGTACCACCCGGTGAAGTGGGACCGCCAGGGCCGGATCAGCGCCCTGCCGACGCTGGGCGGCGAGCTGGGCGATGCGGTCGCCGTCAACGACGCCGGGGTAGCCGTGGGCTGGGCTTACGACGCGAACGACGACGTCCGTGCGGTCCGGTGGGCCCCGGACGGCTCGGTCTCCGCGCTGCCGTGGGCCGGGCCGTCCGACGCGGCCGTGATCAGCCGGACCGGCGTGGTCGCCGGCGGGGGGATCGGCCCGCAGGGCACCCGTGTTTCGATCCGCTGGTCCGAAACCGGCGTGGCCACCCGGCTCGCGGCGCTGCCCGGCGGCGGGCAGACCACCGTCACCGGGATCACTGGCGATGGCGCGCTGATCAGCGGAAACGCCTGGGACTCGGCAGGCAACCAGCACGCGGTCCGGTGGACCGCCACCGGCGCGATCACCGATCTCTCGCCGGGCAACCCCGGCGCTTCGGCTGTCGCGATCAACGACTTCGGGGTGATCGCCGGGACCGTCACCGAGGCCGGCTGGGCGGTCCCGGTCGCGTGGCAGCGGGACGGACGGCAGGTGCGGCTCGGCTGGCCGGCGCCACCGGCTTCCGCGAGCCCGCGCGCGATCAACCGCGTCGGGGTGGTCGTCGGCAGCGGGTACGTCGACTTCGCCGAAAACCGAGCCGTGCGGTGGACCGCGCGCGGGACCACCGTGCTGGAGAGCGCGCGGCGTTCGGAAGCGCTGGCGCTCAACGCGTCGGGCACGGCCGTCGGCAACGTCGAAGGGGTGGCGGCCCGCTGGGCCGCCGACGGTACCGAAACGATCCTCGGCACCCTGCCCGGCGGTGAGTACAGCTGGGCGACCGGGATCGCCCCGGACGGGACGATCGTCGGCCAGTCCGACCTGGAAAACGGCTGGCACGCGGTCTACTGGCCGGCGAGCTGACCGGGCGCAGGTCCGTGAAGGCCTCCTTACCGGCTCTTATGGCCGGGAAGGAGGCCTTCACGGATCACGTCAGGCGACCGCGGCGGCGGCCTCCGCGATCGCCTTGGCGTCCTCCTCACCGAACGTCTCCTCGAGGTGCTCGGGCGAGTAGTCGAGGTCGATCTGCTCCACCGGCATCCCGCGCGCCGACTCGATCGCGCCCAGCCGCCGCTGCGCGCGGTCGGCCGCGTACTGGACGATCTCCTGCGGGTCGTTGTCGAACGGCAGTTCCTCGAACTGGTCCTGCACCCACTGGATCATGTTGAGCGCGTGCGGCAGCAGCTCGCCCATCCGCTGCTGCACCGCGTCCCACAGGGAGTCGTCCGCGGCGACGTGCCGGCGGCACGTGAACGTGCCCCAGGCCATGTGGCGGCGCTCGTCGTCGCCGATGCGGCGGACCAGTTCCTGCATGCCCGGCAGGATGTCGTGCTGGGTGCAGATCAGCTGCCACGAGTAGTAGCCGGTCAGCGCGAGGCTGCCCTCGATGACGTGGTTGTACGTCACGCTCGCGCGGATCTGGTTGAGCGGGCTGGGATCGTCCTCAAGCGCCCGCAGCGACTGCGGCAGTTCTTCGTAGAACAGCTTGCGGTAGTGCGGGTTCTCGGCGACGAACGGGTGCAGGTCCTCGGTCAGCCCGACCGCGTCCATCCAGCGCCGGAACACCTCCGTGTGCTTGGCCTCCTCGAAGCAGAACTGCGTGAGGTACATCTCGTCGCCGAACCGGCCGGTCGCCGACATCGCCCGCATGAACGGCTGGATGTCCTCGGTGACGGCCTCTTCGCCGGCGATGAACTGCGCGACCAGGTACGTCGTGCTGCGTTGCTGTTCGGGGTTGAGCTTGTCCCAGCCCTCGCGTTCGTGGCTGAAGTCGATGTCGGCCGGGTTCCAGAACTTCTTGTTGCCCTTGACGAACAGCCGCAGCGGGAACGAGTCCCAGTTCAGCCCGCCCTTGCGCAGCGAGGAAAAGCCGGTCCGGAGCTCCGGGAGCGTGTCGGTCATCGTGTCACTCCATTGTGGACGAATTGGCGGATGGCGGGTGCGACGACCGCGGTGACGGCGTCCGCCGCCTCCGCCGCCGAGTGCGTCGGCAGGACCAGGTGCGACAGCGAAAGCCGCACGACGGTCTCCGCGAGCAGCGCGGCCGCCTCGGCGGGCAGGCCCGGTTCGAGCTCCCGGTACTGCTCGGCGGCGAGGTCCGCGGCCGCGGTGAGGATCGGCTCGCCCTTGGTCGTGAGCAGCGGCAGCAGGTCCTCGGCGGCTTCGGTGCCGAGCGCCGCCGCGACCAGGCGGTTCTCCCGCGCGTGCTCGATCGTGTAGACGACGGCGTGGTGGATGCCCGCCAGGAGCCCGTCCGCCGTTTCGAACCGCTGCCGGATCCCGTCGAGGAACTCCGACGCGGTGCGCAGCGCCACCGCCTGGGTCAGCGCCGCCTTGTTCCCGAACTCGTTGTAGACGGTCTGCCTGCTCACCCCGGCCCTGGCCGCGACGTCGGCCATCCGCAGGCCCGCGTGACCCCGGTCCGGCAGCAGGTCGGCGGCGGCGTCGAGCAGGGCTTCCCGGAGGGACGCCTTCGTCCGGTCAGTGAAGCTGGTCACACTCTCACCTTGACATAATTCGTCCCACTGTCAAGGCGCTGTACATGATCGGTTTACGTGTAAAACTGTCGGTGGTGGCCAGTAGCGTGTCAGGCGTGGGCATCACCGTGGGGTTCGACCTCGACATGACACTGATCGACGCCCGGCCGGGCATGGCCGCGGCGATGAACGCGCTGGGTGTCGAATCCGGCCTGCCGCTGGACGGCGAGGCCTTCGCGGCCAACCTCGGGCCGCCGCTCGACGACATCCTGCGCGGCTTCGAAGCGCCCGAGGAACGCATCCCCGGGCTCGTCGACCGGTTCCGCGCGATGTACCCCGAGGTGGTCGTGCCGAGCGCGGTCGCGCTGCCGGGCGCGGCCGAGTCACTCCGCGCGGTCCACCAGGCGGGCGGGCGCACGCTGGTCGTCACCGGAAAGTACGGGCCCAACGCCCAGCTGCACGTGGACGCGCTCGGCCTGGAGGTCGACGAGGTCATCGGCGAGCTGTGGTCGACGCAGAAGGCGGAGGCACTCCTGGCGCACGGCGCGCGGGTGTATGTCGGAGATCACGCGGGCGATGTCCGGGGCGCGCTCGCCGCCGGAGCGATCGCCGTCGGCGTCACCACCGGGCCGTGCGATCGCACGCTCCTGCTGAGCGAAGGAGCGGAGGTGGTGTTCGACTCGCTGACGGAGTTCCCGGAGTGGTTCGAGAAAACGTTCGCAGCCGTGCCCTAGTTCTTGGCCCGCGCTTCGAGGACCAGGGCGATCAAGCCGAGCAGCAGGCCCAGCGGCGTGATGACCCCGGCGGCGACCGACAGCCAGATCGGCAGGTTCTCCAGACCGGCGGCGAACATGATGAACACCGCCAGCACGGCGAGCATGCCGAGGCCGAACAACCCGATGCCGACGCGCATCAGGAACGGTTTGCCGGGAGCGGCCACGCCGGCCTCCTTCGTCGTGCTCTTCATGACGTATGAGGGTATCCGCCGGTATCGACTTCTCCCCAGGGCCTGTGGCGAGATACCCTTTCAGGAGCGCGCCCTGGGTACGCCCCGGGCGCGTTCGTCGTGAGCGGACAGCAGAAGGACTGGTGAGGGAAGTGCCGACCGGCAAGGTCAAGTGGTACGACGCGGAGAAGGGGTTCGGGTTCGTCACGCAGGACGGTGGCGCCGACGTCTACATTCGCAAGGCCGCGCTGCCGCAGGGCGTCGAGGGGCTCAAGGCCGGCCAGCGGCTGGAGTTCGGCGTCGCTGACGGCCGCCGCGGGCCGCAAGCGCTCTCCGTCCGGCTGCTCGACCCGCCGCCGTCCGTCGCCGAGGCGCGCCGCCGCCCGGCCGAGGAGCTGCACGGCCTGATCGAGGACATGATCAAGCTCCTGGAACTGAAGGTGCAGCCGGACCTGCGACGCAACCGCTATCCGGACCGCAAGCACACCAAGCAGATCGCCGAGATCATGCGCGCGGTCGCCCGGGACCTCGACCCCTGAGCCTGCGGGCTTCACATCGACGAGCGGCGGCCGGACGGCTCATGGCCGCGGCTGTCCCACGCCCGCACGAGCCAGGCCCCATACGCCCCAATGTGGCGTTCGGTGCGTTCAGCGCACCCAATGTGGCGTTCGGTGCGTTCAACGCACCCAATGTGGCGTTCGGTGCTCCTCCCATGCCCCCACCGCCACCCTCAATGGAGGTGCTTCGCGCCGCAGTGCCTATTCATGCAACCAACGCCACATTGGGGCGCTCGTGAGCCGGCCTAAGCCTCCAGCCGGAGGCCCCAGACGTCGCTGGGCAGCAGGCCGGACTCGCCGGTGTCGGCGTTGAGCACGGCCGTGTACTTCTGCACGTCCACCGCCGAGATGCGGTCGGCGGGCGTCGGCGGGGTGACCGTGTAGGCGTAGCGGTCCAGCGACGTGAACGGGATCGGGTCGCTCTGCTTGAACTCGCCCTGCGGGGTGACGTACTCGTAGACGATCTGCCACGGCGCGTCCGCGACCTCGCCGGGCACCGAGATCTGCACCGGCTTGCCCGGGCGGACCTTCAGCGTCTGCGTCGTGCCCGTCGCGCTGCACGGCTTCGCGAGCTTCTGCGAGTAGTCGCACGTGAGCACGGGCGTGGTGTTGATCGTGTGGCCGTCGGCGTAGAACGTGACCTCGGCCGGGCCGGGGGCCGAGCAGCCGGCCACCGCGAACCCACCGGCCGCAAGCAGGGCCACCACCCGGGAACGTCGCATGGCCGGAGCCTACCGGCGGGGTGCCGGGTCCCTGGGCAGGCCCTGGGCCGGGAAGCTGCCGGTCGGCTCGGGGCGCAGCGGCCGGTCGCCGCCGAGGCCCGGCACGAGCGAGCCGCCGCGGCGCACCAGGTACGTCTGCGTGAGGCCGACGGCCAGCAGGACCGTGATCACGAGGAAGCCGATCCAGTACGTCGGCGGCAGCAGCAGGCCCACCGCCCCGCCGAGGCACCAGGCCAGCTGCAGCACGGTTTCCGAGCGCCCGAACGCCGAAGCGCGCGACTCCTCGGGCAGGTCCTCCTGGATGACGGCGTCGAGGCTGATCTTCGCCAGCGCGCTGGCCGTCGCGCCGATCAGGCCGACGATCGCGGCCGTGGCCAGGCCGGGCAGGACCGTCGCGACCAGCGCGGCGAGCACGCAGCCCGCCACGCAGCCGACGATCACCTGGTCGGGACTGCCGAAGTGCAGGCGCGAGCCCAGCGCGTTCCCGAGGAACCCGCCGGCGCCGGCCGCGGCGCCGATCACGCCGAGCAGCAGCAGCTGCACGAACGGCGACTGCCCGCTGCCCTCGGTCTGCGCCTTGACCGCGAACGCGGCGAACATCATGAGGAAGCCGGTGAGCACGCGCACCGAGCCGTTGCCCCACAGCGCGACGACGATGTGGCGCCCCAGCGGCTGGCGGCGTTTCTTCTCCTTCGGGTGCGCCGAAAGCGACGTCGGGACCTCGCCCTCGGTCGCCTCCACCCAGGCCGGGATCCGCATCGACTGCACGGCGGCGGCGACGCAGATCAGCGCCGTGAACCACAGCGCGCCCGCCGAGCCGGTGATCGCGTTGACGCCGCTGGCCAGCGCGCCGAACACGCCCGCCGCGACCAGGCCGAACGTGGTCAGCCGGGCGTTCGTCTTGGAGAGCGTGATCTCCGACGGCAGCACCCGGGGCGTCACCGCGGCCTTGAGCACGGTGAACGACTTCGACAGCACCATCATCCCGAGCGCGGCCGGGTAGAGCAGCCAGTCGTCGAAGTGCAGCGCCATCACGACGGCCATCAGGCCCTGGCCGATCGACGACGCGCACATCGCCAGCCGCCTGCCGCGCTGCACCTTGTCGAGCGCGGGCCCGATCACCGGCGCGACCAGCGCGAACGGCGCGATCGTGATGAGCAGGTAGAGCGCCACCTTGCCCTTGCTCTCGCCGCTGGTCGCGGCGAAGAAGAGGGTGTTGGCCAGCGCGATCGCCATCGCCGCGTCGCTGGCGTAGTTCAGCATCACGGCGTACGTCAGCGAGGTGAGGCCGGACTTCTCGGCGCCGTCGGCCTTCGTCGCGCGCTGGAAGGCGTCGACGGCCTGGCCGGTCAGCTGACGGCTGCGCATCGCGGCGACCCGCGTGACGGTGATCTTCTTCGGCATCTTCGGCGTGCCACCCGGCGTCCGCGGTTCCTCCCGCGGCGGCGGCTCGGGCTCCGGCGGCCGCGGCTCGCCCGCGTAGCCGGCGGTGTCGTAGTGCTCGTACTCGCCGCTGCCGGGATGGCGTTCGCCCCGGTAGAAGCCGGGTGGCTCGCGGCGGACGGGTTCGGTGCGGTGCGGGTCGTAGGGCCGTGCCCCGCGCGGGGGCGGCGGCGGACGGTGCCCCATCGGCGCGGCGGCGGTCGGTGCCTCGTTCGCGTCCGGCCCCCGGTAGCGCGGGGCGGGCCGTTCGACGCGGGTCGGGGGCGGCGCGCTGTGGTGCTCGACGCGGGTGTGCTCCGGGCGTGGCGGCGCGGCGGCGTCCTGCCAGGACCTGGCCTGGGCCGCCCCGGGGTCCGGGGTCCAGCGCCGCTTGGACTTCCGGCCGCGCGGCTGACCCGGCGGGGTGCCGTCGGAGCGGGAGCCGAAGAGTGCCACGTCTCAATCCTGCCTTACCGAGGGCCGGTTCCGCCTGCTCATCCGTGCTTTCACGCCGGTGCCGGGACGAACCTCACGCGGAACGTGACCGGCCACTGCTTCCCCGTGAGGAGGAAATCACCGGTTCCGGGGATCGCGGCGATACCGTTGAGCACGTCCTCGGCGCCGGTCGCGTTCACCCGGGCACGCAGCTGACCAGCGTCGATGGTGCCGGTGACGCGTCCGGTCGCGGCGTCGACACGCAGGATGGTGTCGGTGTGCCAAACGTTTGCGTAGACGTCGCCGCCGACGCACTCGAGCTCGTTGAGCTGGTCGCGGCCGACGTCGACGCCACCGGTGACGGCGAAGGTCTTCGGGTCGCGGAAGGTCAGCCGCGCGGAGCCGTTGCTCATCACGAGCCGTCCATCGGCCTGGTGGCACAGCCCCCAGCCTTCGCCCTGGTAGGGCACGCGGCGGAGCTCGGCGAGGGTCTTCGAGTCGCGTTCGATGGCGAAGCCGTCCTGCCAGGTGAGCTGCCACAGTGTCGGCCCGAGCACGGTGACGCCCTCGCCGAAGACGGGTGAGGGCAGCGTGGCTTTCGCCGTCGGCGGCCCGCCGGCGGGGCCCGCGGTGAGCGTCGACTGCCCGGCGAGCCCGGTGCTCTCGTAGAGGGCGTCACCGGCGAATTCGAGGCCTTCGGTGAACGCGGCGGGGTCGTGCGGCAGGGTCGAGAGCACCTGGACGGTGAGGCGTTCGGGGCCGGGATCCGGCGCGGGGGCTGCGGCGCAGCCGCCGAGCGCGGCGGCCAGCAGCAGCGAGGTGATGATCGGCGTGCGCACGATGAACAGCCTGGCACGGGCGCCGCGGATGCGTGCGGCACAATTGGCCGCATGACTCTGCTGCTGACCCTGGACGACGGTTCCGTGCAGCGCAAACTCGCCGACGCGGTGGAGTTCGCGCGAGCCGCGGTGCTGGAGGACGCACCCGAGGAGCAGCTCGGCGCGCACGTGGGGGTCACCCGCGAGGACGCGGTCACGGCGAGTCACCTGTTCGAGGCCCAGGTGCCGGGTTACGGCGGCTGGCGCTGGTCGGTGACGGTGGCCCTGGCGGGCGACGACGAGCCGGTGACGGTCAGCGAGGTCGTGCTGGTGCCGGGCCCGGACGCGCTGATCGCGCCGCCGTGGGTGCCGTGGGAGCGCCGGGTGCGGGCGGGCGACCTGGGCGTCGGTGACATCTTCCCGACGGACGAGAACGACCCTCGGCTGGCCCCGGCGTACCTCCAGTCGGACGACCCGGCGGTGGAGGAGGTGGCGCAGGAGGCCGGTCTGGGCCGAGTCCACGTGCTGTCCCGCTTCGGCCGCACGGAAGCGGCGGCCCGCTGGCACGGCGGCGAGTTCGGGCCGAGGTCGGACATGGCCCGCAGCGCACCGGACGTGTGCGGGACGTGCGGGTTCTTCGTGCCACTGGCGGGTTCCCTGCGCGGGATGTTCGGGGTGTGCAGCAACGACATAGCCCCGGCGGACGGCCACGTGGTCGACGTGGAGTACGGCTGCGGAGCGCACTCGGAGGTGGAGGTCGAGCTGACGTCCTCGGTCCCGGTGGCAGAGCTGGTGTACGACGACTCCCTGCTCGACTTCGCCCCGGCCCCGGAGGTGGTGGAGACGGCGGCGGCCGAGCCGGAGACGGGGATCGCGGAGTCGGACGTGTTGCCGGCGGAGGTCGCGGAGCCGGAGATCGAGACGGCGGAGGTCGCCGAGCCGGTGGTGGAGCAGGCCGAGGTTGCGGAGCCGGTGGCAGCGGAGGTTGCGGAGCAGGCCGAGCCGGTGACGGCCGAGGCTGTTGAGGCGGCTGGTTTGGTGGCCGAGCCGCAGGTGGTGGAGACCGATGTGGCCGCCGAGCCGGTGGGGGCCGAGGCTGTTGAGGCGGCTGGTTTGGTGGCCGAGCCGCAGGTGGTGGAGACCGATGCGGCTGCCGAGCCGGTGGCGGCCGAGGTCGCTGAGTCGGCTGACTTGGCGGCCGAGCGGCACGTAGTGGAGACCGATGCGGTCGCCGAGCCGGTGGCGGCCGAGGCTGTTGAGGCGGCTGCGGTGGCGGAGCCTGCGCCGGGTGAGGCGGCCGGGGTGGTCGCCGAGCCGCGTGCGGTGGAGGCCGCTGAGCAGGTTGCGGCCGAGGTACCCGAGCCCGCGGAAGCGGAGCCGACGCAGGCCGAGGTGACCGACTCGCCCTTGGGGGCGCAGACCGAGCCTGTGTCGCCCGACGAGCCGGTGACCGCGGAGTCGGATGCGACGGAGGTCGATCCGGTTCCGGCCGAGGTGACCGACGTGGTGACTGAGCCGCGGGAAGCCGAGGCTGAGGTGTCCGCGCCTGCGGAGGCGGAGCCTGCAGAGGCCGAGGTGACCCGGCCGGAGGTTGCCGGGCCTGCGGAGCCTGCTCAGGCCGAGCCGACGCAGGCCGAGGTGGCCGAGCCACAGGAGGCCGCTGCTGCGGAGGTTGAGCCCGCTCAGGCCGAGGTGGTCCAGCCGGAGGAGGCCGAGGTCGCTGCGGCTGAGGTGCCGGAGCCTGCTGAGGCCGAGCCGACTCAGGCCGAGGTGACCGATGCGGTGGCTGAGCCGCAGGACGCTGAGGCTGACCTTTCCGCTCCCGAGGCGGAGCCCGAGTCGCGGGAAGCTGAAGGCGAGGTGGAGCCCGCTCAGGCCGAGACGGCCGAGCCGGAGGAGGCCGAGGTTGCCGCGGCCGAACCTGCCGCGGTGGAGCCGACCTCTTCGGTTACCCCGTCCGCCGAGGCGGAGGTGCCCGAAGCTGTCCTCACCGACAACGTGGTGACCGGCGCCGCGGACCTGCCGGCCGCGGACGAGGCGCCCGAGCCCGCCCAGGCCGAGCCCACTCAAGCCGAGGTGACCGATGCCGCTCCCAGTCACGCCGATGAGGCGCAGGCCCAAGTCGACGAAGTGACCGGTGACCAGCGCGACGCCTGAGCCGTCCGTGGCCGCCGATCCCTTCGGCACCGCGCGGCTCCGTGAGGCGACCCTGCGCTCCTGGCAGGACTCGCCCACCCGGCTCACCGAGGACACCAACGTCGAGCGCGATCTGCGCGTCGGCGCCTATCGGGATCGGCTTTTCGTCGAGCTCGCGCAGAATGCCGCCGATGCCGCTATGGCCGGCGGGGCGCCCGGGCGGGTTCGGGTGTCCCTTGTGGACTCCGAGCTCAGGTTCGCCAACACCGGCGCGCCGCTCGATGCGCGTGGGGTCGCGTCGCTCGCTTCGCTTCGGGCTTCCGGCAAGACCGGTGAGGCCGTCGGGCGGTTCGGGGTCGGGTTCGCCGCCGTGCGGACCGTTTCCGATGAACCCCGCGTCGTCTCCACCAGCGGTGGTGTCGTCTTTTCCGCTGAGCGCACCCGCCGAGCCGCCGGCATCGACGGGGAAGTTCCCGTTCTCCGGCTTCCGTGGCCCGTGCCCGCCGACGTTCCGGACGGCTTCGACACCGAAGTCCGGCTGCCGCTGCGGGACGACGTCGACGGTCCTTCTCTGCTTGACGAACTCGCGCGTGACGTCGCCGACCTCCTTCTCGCCCTTCCGTGGCTGGGCGAATTCGACGTCGACGGTCGTGTGTGGACACGGACGACCGACGGTGACGTCGTCGAAATCCGGGGTCCGCAAACGGAAACCCGCTGGCTGACCTATCGTGGCGACGTCGTGTGGGCCATCCCGGTCGGCGCCGATGGCTCGCCTAAACCGCTCGAAGAAGACGTCCTGCACGCGCCGACACCGACCGACGACGGGCTTTCGCTGCCCGCCCGGCTTCTTGCTTCGGTGCCCGTCGAGCCTTCGCGCCGTCGTGCGCTGCCCGGGCCCGAGTTGGCGAAAGCGCTTGAAGACGCCGCGAAGGAGTACGTCGGGCTCGTCCGGCTGCTGCCGCCGGAGCACCGGTTCGCGCTGGTTCCCGTGCCCGGGTTCCCGAAGTCTACTGTGGACGCGAAGCTGCGCGAAGAAGTGCTTGCCGGGCTGAGTGCCGAGCCTTGGTTGTCCACTCAGGACGGTAAGGAAGTCGCGGGTCGGCAGGCGAAGGTGCTCGACGTCGATGTCCCCGGCCTGTCGGAGCTTCTCGTCGATCTCATTCCCGGCCTGCTCGAAGGTTCCGCGCCCGCGCAAGTGCTGAAAGCCGTTGCGGCGCAGGTGATCGGCATCGAAGAGGTGTTGGAAACCCTCACCGGCGTTACTCGTGACCCCGGCTGGTGGCGAGACGTCTACGCGGCCCTGGCGATCGCCGTCGAGTCGCACGCGCTCGCCGCGGAACGGCTCGACGGTCTTCCCGTCCCGCTGTCGGACGGCCGGACGCTGCCGGGCGCCCGGGGCTGCCTGCTCGTCGAAGGGTCGGCCGAGCTGCTCGAGTTGCTGTCCGATGTGGACATCCCGGGGTTGCGTCTGGTGCATCCCGCCGCGTCGCATCCGCTCTTGGAACGCTTGGGCGCCAAGCATGCCGACGCTCGTGAGCTGCTCAACGCCGACCAGCTGCGTGACGCCGTCGAGCGCAGCGTCGAAGACGTCCGGTCCGGATTGGACGGTACGACGCTCGCCGGTGCGGTGCTGCGGCTGATCGCCGACTGCGGGGACGACGCTCCGGGCTGGGTGGGCGCGCTCGCCCTGCCTGGCACCGATACCTGGCGCCGCGCCGACGAACTCGTCCTGCCGGCGTCACCTTTGCTCGACATCTTCGACGAAGAGGTCTTCGAGGAAGACGGCGCGATGGACGTCCTCGACGAGGACTTCGCCGAGGACTGGCCGCAAAGCACGCTCCAAGCCGCCGGGGTGCTCGACTCGTTCGCGCTCGTCGTCGACGACGAACCGCACGAGCCCGACCACGACCTGCCCGACGAGGAAACCTGGTGGGACTCGCTGCCGGAGCCGCCGTCGACACTCGTCGCGATCCGGGACCTCGACCTCGTCGCCGACGACGCCTGGCCCGCGGCCCTGCGCCTGCTCGCCGCGCGACCCGAGACCTGGCACGCCCTGCGCGCGCCGCACGGCCACGCGGCCTGGTGGATCGCCCAGTACGCCGTCCTCGAAGGCGCCGCGCCGAACGAGTGGCGGCTGCCGGACGCCGATCTCGCCGGTCTCTTCGATGAGGTCCCCGATGTCGGTCTGAGCGAGGAGCTGCTCAAGGTGGCCGGAGTCCGGACCGACCTCAGCTTGTCCACAGTGGAGGAAGCGAACGACCTCCTCGGCCGGCTCGCCGATCCGGAACGCACGGTCTCGCCAGGGCTGGCGACGCGTGCTTACGACGCCGTCGTGGAGTCCGGGTTCGAGCCGCGTGCGCCCCGCGCCGTCCGGGCCGCGGACGGGTCCGTTGTGGACGACGCGCTGGTCCTCGACGTGCCGTGGGCGGCGGGTGCGCTCGAGCCGGCGGAGTACGTCGTCGCGCCCGAGGAGCCGGAACGCCTCGCGGAGCTGCTCGACCTGCCGCTCGCGAGCACCGAACCCGCCGAGGTGACCAGCGAAGGCGAGTACGCGCCCTGGGCCGAGCTGCCCGCGCTGAAGCTCGTCGCGGACCAGCTCGGCATCCGGCTGCCCGAGGGTGGCGTCCTGGTGCACGACCCGCTCACCGTGCGCATCCAGGACACCGAACACGACGTCCAGTGGTGGTCCGACGGCCGGCTGCACGCGGCCGACACCTCGGAAGGCCTGGCGCGCGCGTTCGCTTGGGCGACCGGGCGCTGGCCCGACCGCCATCTGATCACGGCCCTGCTCGACGATCCCTCGCCGCGGACGTTGCTCGCCTAAAGCCGCTGCGCGGACTTCGAGCCACGGCGGGCGGCGGCGCGCTGCCAGGCGATGATCGCCATGCCGACGAAGCCGAGCGCGAAACCGGACAGCGCCGTCTGCACCCACAGCCCCGAAGTCGTGAAGAACAGCACCACCAGCGCGACAGCCCAGGCCGAGGTGCCTACGATCACCACCGGTGTCAGGTCGGTCAGCCTCTTGGGCAGCTCCGGCGTGTGCCGCAACGAGCCCGTAACCTCCGGTGGATTGATCGGTTCACTCACGTGGTGAAGGGTACTCCGCAGCAGCGACAGAATGGGCAGGCGAATGGCGGAGCAGGAGACGACCCGCACCGGGACGTCCACACTGGACCGGTTCTTCAAGATCACCGAGCGGGGTTCGACCGTGTCGCGCGAGCTGCGCGGCGGGCTGGTCACCTTCGTCACGATGGCCTACATCGTGGTGCTGAACCCGCTGATCATCGGCAGCTTCTCGGTCGACGACGCGGGCGCGCACAAGGACGTCCTCGGCGGCATCCTGCCGGTGCCGCAGGTCGCCGCCGTGACCGCGCTCGTCGCCGGCGTGATGACCATCCTCATGGGCCTGATCGCGAACTACCCGTTCGCCATCGCGACCGGCCTGGGCATCAACAGCCTGGTCGCGGTCACCATCGCCCCGCAGATGACCTGGCCCGAGGCGATGGGCCTGGTGGTCATCGAGGGCGTGATCATCGTGCTGCTCGTGCTCACCGGGTTCCGTACCGCGGTGTTCCGGGCGGTGCCGGCCGCGCTGAAGTCCGCGATCGCCGTCGGCATCGGCGTGTTCATCTGCCTGATCGGCCTGGTCGACGCCGGGTTCGTGCGCCGGCTGCCGGACGCCGCGCACACCACCGTCCCGGTCGGCCTTGGCATCAACGGCTCGATCGCGTCCTGGCCGACCGCTGTGTTCGTCGTCGGCCTGCTCGTCACCGGCATCCTGGTCGCGCGCAAGGTCAAGGGCGCCATCCTGATCGGCGTGCTGGCGTCGACCGTGCTGGCCATCGTCGTCGAGGCGATCGTCAAGGCCGGGCCGTCGCAGGGCACGAACCCGAAGGGCTGGAACCTCGGCTACCCGGCCCTGCCGGACCAGGTGCTCGGCCTGCCGAACCTCTCGCTGGTCGGCGACGTCTCGTTCGGCGCCTGGACGCGGCTGCCGATCATCACCGTCTGCCTGCTGGTGTTCACGCTGGTGCTCGCCGACTTCTTCGACGCGATGGGCACCATGACCGGCCTCGCGAAGGAAGCCGACCTGCTCCCGAAGGACGGCCAGCTGCCCAACGTCGGCAAGGCGCTGTTCGTCGAGGGCCTCGCGGGCGCGGCCGGCGGGTTCGGCTCGGCCAGCTCGAACACGGTGTTCGTCGAGTCGGCGTCGGGCATCGCCGAGGGCGCGCGGACCGGCCTGGCGAACATCGTCACCGGCCTGCTCTTCATCGCCGCGATGTTCCTGACCCCGCTGTACCAGGTCGTGCCGGTCGAGGCGGCCGCCCCGGCGCTGGTCGTCGTCGGCGCGATGCTGATGTCGCAGGTCCGCGAGATCGACTTCACCGACTTCTCGATCGCGCTGCCGGCGTTCCTGACCATCGTCGTCATGCCGTTCACGTACTCGATCGCGAACGGCATCGGTGCCGGCTTCGTCAGCTACGTCGTCATCCGTGCGGCGACCGGCAAGGCGCGCCAGGTGCACCCGCTGATGTGGGTCATCGCGGTGGCCTTCGTCGCCTACTTCGCGGTCGGGCCGATCCAGGCGGCGTTCAAGTGATCAGCCGGGGGCGCTGACGTTCAACGCGGCGTCCAGCACACCGCGGTTGCGGTCGAACTCGGCGGGCGGCGCCTCGAAGCGGATCGTGACGAGGCTGTCGCCCGCCCCGAGCCCGACCACGGCGGCGCGGGTCGGGATGCCCTCGCGCAGGTACGTGTAGTCCCACTCCGCCGCGTCGTCGATCTCCTCGACGTGGACCGGCTTGACGTCCGACGGGTCGTGGTGCGCCTTCGCGGCGATGGCCGCCAAGCCGCTTCGCGCGTCTTCCTGCTCGATCGGCACGCGGTCGGTCTCCAGCAGGAGCTCGCCGTGGCGGTAGGTCGCGCGATCCCGCTCCTGATGCACGGCCCAGTCCGCCGGGACCGGGATCTCGATCGCCCAGCCGCGGCCGTTCGCCACGTCCGGGAACTGGTACGTCTGGAGCTTGCCCTCGATGATCGACGGCGAGGGCCGCGGAGGCGGCGGGGCGGCCGCCGGGGCGGCGTCGGAACCGCCCCACACCTGTGCCGCCACGATGGCCAGGACCGCCACGCCGACCACGGCGGTGCCCACCAGCTTCTTGTTCATCCGACCCCCAAGCTCTGTCCTCCGGAAGGACGCGCAGGGGTATTCCGGGTTGCCGGTTGATGAAGATCACCGTGCGGAAGAAGTTTCGTAAGGTATGCTAACTATATGTCCGGCGACACGCACGAACGCTCGTTGGCGAGCCGTCTGCGTCTCGCGGTGGTCCGGCTCAACCGCCGGCTGCGGGCACAGCGCATCGGGGACGACCTCACGCTGACGCAGGTCGCCGCGCTGTCCACCCTCCACAAGTGCGGTGCGCTGACCCCGGGTCAGCTCGCCGCGAAGGAAGGCGTCCAGCCACCTTCGATGACGAGGGTGATCGCCGCGCTCGAGGAGATGGGGTTCGTCGAGCGGCGCCCGCACCCGACCGATGGCAGGCAAGCCATCGTCGAGCTGTCCGAGAGCGGGCTGGCCTACGTTCGGAAGGCCATTTCCGTCCGGGAGGCGTGGCTGGACCGGCAATTGGCGGAACTCGGCGAGGAGGAGCGCGAAGTGCTCTCCAAAGCCGCCGAAATCATCGACAGGATGGCGGGGAACTAACCACGGTGACGGCCACGGGTAGCGAAACGAAGCGTTCGATCGAGACCACTGCTACCCGGGACACGGCACCACCGCCGTCCTCCTCGCCACCGTCTTCACCGAAGCCCCGCAGCGGGATGTTCGCCTCCCTCCGGGTCCGCAACTACCGGCTGTTCTTCACCGGTCAGGTCATCTCGAACATCGGCACCTGGATGCAGCGCATCGCCCAGGACTGGCTGGTGTTCACCCTCAGCGGCAACAACCCGATCGCCCTCGGGGTCGCGGTCGCGCTGCAGTTCACGCCGACGCTGTTCCTCTCGCTGTGGGCCGGCGTCCTGGCCGACCGCGTCGACAAGCGGCGGCTGCTGACCTGGATCCAGGCCGCGTCCTGTTCGCAGGCGGTCATCCTCGGCGTGCTCGACCTGAGCGGGATCGCCGCGCTGTGGCAGGTCTACGTCCTTTGCTTCACGCTCGGCGTGACGGCGGCGTTGGAAGTGCCGACGCGGCAGTCGTTCGTCGCCGAGATGGTGGGCCGCGACCAGGTCGCGAACGCCGTCGCGCTGAACTCGTCGATCTTCAACATGGCGCGGATCGTCGGCCCGGCGATCGCCGGGTTCGCGATCACCTGGATCGGTACCGGCTGGCTGTTCATCGCCAACGCGCTCAGCACGGTCGCGGTGATCGCCGGGCTGGTCCTGATGAACCCGGACAAGCTGTTCCGCGTCGCGGCCGTGCCGCGCGAGAAGGGCCAGCTGGCCGAGGGGCTGCGGTACGTGCGCCGCCGGTCGGACCTGATGACGGTGATGGTGCTGGTCCTGTTCGTCAGCACGTTCGGCATCACGTACTTCAGCTCGCTCCCGATCGTCGCGGCGAACGTCTTCCACACCGCGGCCGACGGCTACGGGCTGCTGTCGACGCTGGTCGCGGTCGGCACCTTCACCGGCGCCGTGATGTCGGCCCGCCGTGGCACCAAGGGGCGCCCGCGGGTCCGGCTGATGCTGGTGTCGGCCTTCTTCCTCGGCGTGTTCGAGCTGATCACGGCGTTCATGCCGACGTACCTGACGTTCGGCCTCGGCCTGATCCCGCTCGGCTTCGCCACGATGACGTTCCTCAACACGGCGAACGCGCTGGTGCAGACGTCGGTCAGCCCCGAGATGCGCGGCCGGGTGATGGGCCTGTACGTGCTCGTGCTGATCGGTGGCAACCCGATCGGCGGGCCGATGGTGGGGTGGATGGCCCAGGCGTTCGGGGGGCGGTCTCCGTTCGCCATCGGCGGGGCGGTTTCGGCGCTGGCCGCGGTCGTGTGCGCGGTCGTGCTGATCCGGCGCGGTGGTGTGTCGTGGCCGGTGCGGCGGAGGCTCGGGCTTCGGGTGCTGAAGCGTTCGAAGGTCTGACGAAGAGTAGTGGTTCGAGGCCATGGTGTGACCGTATCCCCGGGCACCGACAAAAAACGGCGATCCAAGGCGTTGGTGTCCCCCGGAAGAGTGAGATCGGAGTCTCCGCGACCCCGCTCTTGCCGAGGAAGGTGAGGTTAGGCTAACCTCATACACGTCCGCTTCGTGGTGGGAGCGGCAGTCAGTTCGGGAACGGACGGAGCCCCGGCCCTGGGAACCCCCAGGCCGGGGCTTCGTTCACGTCAGCGCAGTGTCCGGCTGGGGCGCGCCCCGAGTCAAGGGACTCTCACCCGGTGGAGTCGGCAGGCGCGTCAACGCGATCCCGAAGTACACGAGGTAGGCCGTGCGGATCGCCTCCGGGGTCGGCAGCAGAACCTCGTTCCGGACGCCGTCGACCGTCTCGACCAGCTTGTCGCCCGACAGCGTCACCCAGCCCTGGGACGTCGGGCGAGAGCACGTCAACGAGCGCGTGAAGTGCGATGACGGCGAGGTCGCCTGCCACCACGCCATCGGGACGAAGTCAGTCAGCGGGCGCGGCCGGCGCTCCAGGCGGTACTGCGGCTTGCCGTCCATGAGGACGTCGATGTCGCCGTGAGGCGCGTCCAGCAGCAGGAACTCGCCCTCGGGGTCGAGCTGGACGTCCACTCCGGACAGGCGCAGCGGGTGCCGGGAAAACCGGCCGAAGCCGACGTCCACCAGCCACTGCTCGTCCGCCAGGGAGACGACGATCGCCGCGTGGTCCAGGGGCGGGCCCGGGGTGCCGTCCGCGTGGAACACCTGCGCCGCGCGCAGGGAAGCGTCGTACCCCAGCGCGCGCAGCAGCGCCGCGAACAGGCCGTTCAGCTCGTAGCAGAATCCGCCGCGCCGCCGGCGGACGATCTTGTCGAAGAGGGCGTCCTCGTCCAGCGCGACGTGCTCGCCCAGGTGGATGCTCAGGTTCTCGAACGGGACCGCGGCCAGGTGGCGTTCCTGCAGGTGACGCAGGGTCGCGAGGTCGGCCGCCGCGGGCCGTGCCACGCCGAGCCGGGTCAGGTACTCGTCGACGTCCATGGGATCCACTCAAACACCTCGACCGCACTCGAGGTCAAGCTGTTTCCCCCGCTGACGAAAACGGGGCCCTCCCTGGGAGGGAGAGCCCCGTTGAACGCGAAAAGCTCAGCCGAGCAGCAGGCCGTTGCCGCCCGCGACGGCGTTGTCGAAGCGCTTGCTGATCTCCGCCCAGTTGAAGATGTTCCACAGGGCCTTGACGTAGTCCGGCTTCACGTTCTTGTAGTCCAGGTAGAACGCGTGCTCCCAGACGTCGACCAGCAGGATCGGCACGGTCGGCAGGATCAGGTTGTTGTGGTGGTCGCGCAGCTGCTGGGTGATCAGGGTCTTGCCGATCGGGTCCCAGGACAGCGCGCCCCAGCCGTTGCCCTGGATCGTGGTCGAGACGGCGGTGAACTGCGCCTTGAACTTGTCGAAGGAGCCGAACGCGTCGTCGATCGCCGCGGCCAGCTCGCCGGTCGGCTTGTCGCCACCTTCCGGCGACAGGATCTTCCACCACACGACGTGGTTGGCGTGGCCGGCCAGGTTGAAGGCCAGCGTGGTCTCCAGGCCGACGATCGAGCCGAAGTCGTTCGCTTCGCGGGCGGCTTCGAGCTTGTCGAGCGTGTCGTTCGCGCCCTTGACGTAGGTCGCGTGGTGCTTGCTGTGGTGCAGCTCGTTGATCTCGCCGGAGATGTGCGGCGCGAGGGCGCCGTAGTCGTAGTCGAGATCGGGCAGCTCGTAGCGGGCCATTGGCCCTCCTTCTGTCTTCGACACAAGTTTCCGGTACCGAACCTAGTAGCACACGCCCCTTCGCGGCGAGCGGGGGCGGGTGGCCGTCACACCGTGAGACGGCGGTCCGTCAGTGGCGTACCCCGTGGGCGCACCACCCGAAACCGAGCTTGCAACTTGAACTTAAGTCGAGGTCAACGAGCTGTGACGACGATCATTCCGCCACGCGGAACTCGTCGAGCCGCAGGGCCAGCTCGTCGAAGACGGCGACGTTGCATTCGAACGCCACCAGCGCCTCGCCGATCACCCGCGCGCGCTCGGCTTCGTCCCACGGCGCGGTGTCCAGCTTGGCGCGGTAGGCATCGCGGAAGCGAGGGGCGCTGCCGATCCCGTCGAAGTGGTAGAAGAGCGCGCCCGCCTCGGCGACGTCGTAGTTCTTCTCGAGCGTCCGCCGGATGGCCTGGCCGCCGGCGATGTCGCCGAGGTAGCGCGTGTAGTGGTGGGCGACGTACCCGCCCGCCCACGACGACGCTTCGCGGATCCGGTCGACGTATTCGCGAGTGGAGGCGAGCGGCGAGATCGTCGAGCGCCAGTCCGGGCCGACGAGGTGGGCGAGATCGCGCTCGAGGTTGGGCAGCCGCCGCAGCTCTTCGAAGACGAACTCGCCGCCGACCGGGTGACCGGCCATCGCGTCGCTCGCCGCCTCGATCGCGCCGTAGACGAAGTAGTACTGGACGGCCAGCTGCGTGTAGCCCTCCTGCGTCAGCTCCCCGCCGAGCAGGGCGCGCATGTACGCGGAGTAGTTCGCCCGGTCGTGGACTTCGAGCGTCGACGCCCGCAGCGCCGCCGAGAAGGGACGGGTGTCCGTGGTCACCGACATGGGCAGGCCTCCCGGCGATCGTTCTGACACGCTGTCAGAACGATGGTAGGGCACGAACCGGGTTCAGGCCACGGACGCCCCGACCGCCCGCAGCACGAACCGCACCGCCGCCTCGACGACCTCGCCGAGCTGGTCGGCGGGCCCGTCGACCAGGGTGCGGTTGCCCAGCGCCGCGGTGATCATCGGGATGAGGACGTCCGGGTCCTCGGCGGGCCAGCGCCCGAGGTCGACGCCGTCGGCGAGGATCGCGCGCAGCCGTCCGGTGATCGGGTCGGCGTGCGCGCTGATCCGCCGGTACGCCGCGGGCGCCAGTGCCGACGCGAGTGCCGTGCCCGGCGGCAGGTGGTACTCGGCCAGCACACGCAGCTGCAGCCGGACGAAGGTGGCCAGCTGGTCGACCGGATCTGTCTGGGCCTCGACGGCTTCGGTCAGCCGCGTGACGTACCGGGCGGCCTCGTCCTCGACGAAGGCGACGAGCAGGCTTTCCTTGTCGGGGAAGTGGTTGTAGAGCGCGGTCCGGCCCACGCCGGCCGCCGACGCGACGCCGGCGAGCGTGATCGCGTCGAAGCCGCGCTCGTACAGCTGGGCGCGCAGGACGTCGAAGACCCTGGCCCGCACCTCGCGCCGGTGCGCCTCGAGCGACTCACCGAGAATCTTCGGCATCCACCCAGGCTAGCCGTCAATCATCGACCGGCCAGGTGTGCACCGGTTCACCCGCCTCCGACAGCTCCAGGTAGCGCCCGAGCATCACGGCGAGCGCGGCTTCGCGGTCCATCCCGCGCTCCTGCGCGCGCAGGACGCAGTCGCGCTGCCAGGTCGCCCCGGTCCGCCGCGCGAGGCAGCGGCGCTCGATGATCCCGAGGTAGCGCTCGCGGGCCTCGTCGGAGACGTCGGAGCGGCGCAGCCCCTCGTGGGCGAGCGGCAGCAGCACGCGCAGCGCCAGCTCGTCGGGCGGGATCCAGCCGATGCCCGGCCAGTACAGCTGCGCGTCGAAGCCCCGGCGCGCGCCCGCGTAAAGGTTTTCCTCCGCGGCCTGGAAGGACATCTGGCTCCACACCGGGCGTTCCGCGTCGGCGAGCGCGCGCTGGGCGCCGTAGAAGAACGCCGCGTTCGCCACCGTGTCCACGACCGTCGGGCCCGCCGGCAGCACCCGGTTCTCCACGCGCAGGTGCGGCAGGCCGTCGACGACGTCGTACACCGGCCGGTTCCACCGCCAGATCGTGCCGTTGTGCATGCGCAGCTCGGTGAGCTTCGGCGCCTGGCCCCCGTCGAGTGCTTCGATCGGGTCCTCGGTGTCGGTTTCCGGGAGCAGGCCGGGGAAGTACCGGACGTTCTCCTCGAACAGGTCGAAGATCGACGTGATCCACCGCTCGCCGAACCACACCCGCGGCCGCACGCCCTGGTTCTTCAGCTCTTCCGGCCGGGTGTCGGTCGCCTGCAGGAACAGCGGGATGCGCGTCTCGTGCCAGAGCGCCTTTCCCAGCAGGAACGGCGAATTCGACGCGAGCGCGATCTGTGGCCCGGCCAGGCACTGCGCCGCGTTCCAGTGCGCGGCGAACTCTTCCGGCGCGACCTGCAGGTGCAGCTGGACGCTGGTGCACGCGGCCTCCGGCAGGATGGATTCCGCGTAGCTGCGCAGGCGTTCGGGGTGCTGCCCCGGCAGCGGCGCGCCTTCCATGGCGAGGACCGTGCGTTCCCCGCGTGCGGCGAAGATCTGGTCGTTCAGGGTCGCGTAGCGGGCCTTGTTGGTGAGCCACTTCTGGTCGAAGTGCTCGTGCTTCAACGTCGGCAGGATGCCGATCATGGCCAGCGACGACCCGGTGTCGCGGGCCTTCGCCGCCGCGGTGTCGAGGTACGCGCGAAGATCGGTTTCGAGCTGGAGGGCCGAATCGCCCGCGAGCGGCCGCGGCGGGACGTTCAGCTCGATGTTGTGCTGGCCCAGCTCGGTGGTGAACGACGGGTCGTCCAGCGCCTCCAGCACCGCGGTGTTCGTCATCGACGGGCGCAGGTCCCGGTCGACCAGGTTGAGTTCGACTTCGAGCCCGATGTTCTTGCGGGGAAACGAGAAACTGCCGTCGGTGAGCATGCGGGCCAACGTGTCCAGGCAACGCTGCACCTTGCGGCGGTACCGTCCTCGGTCCAGCGTGTTGAACGGCTGAGCCGCGAGGTCCATCCCCATGACCATCCCTGCTTTACGTCGGCGTGGACAGGACGTGTTCAGGCCCCGGCGGACAACCGTGTCACAGCCGGTGACCCCGGGCTAGCGGCCAAACTGGTGCTCTCCGTCACGGGTGGTTAACCGAAAGCAAAATGGCCCGTTCGCACTACCGCTCGGTCGACGTTCGGACCAGCCGGGCGACCGGCAAGCGGGTGACAGACTGGGCGGATGGGCGTGATCCACATCGATGACTCCGGCGACCCCCGGGTCGACGATTTCCGCGACCTGTCCACAGCGGACCGCCGTCCCGACCGGCCCGGCGGCCGGGGGCTCGTCGTCGCCGAGGGCACCGTCGTGGTGTCCCGGCTGCTGGCGTCCCGCTACCCGGTACGCGCGCTGCTGGGCGTCGAACGGCGGTTCGCCGAGCTGGCGGACGAGCTCGCCGGGATCGACGCGCCGCAGTACGTCGCTTCCGCGGAGACCATGGCCGACGTGGTCGGGTTCCACCTGAACCGGGGCATCCTGGCGGTCGCCGGCCGGCCGGCGCCGCTGACGGTGTCCGAGGTCGTGGCCGGCACCGGCCCGGTGGCCGTGCTGGAGGGCGTGGGGGACCACGAAAACCTCGGTGCGCTCTTCCGCAACGCGGCCGCGCTCGGCGTCGGCGGTGTGCTGCTCGGGCCCGGCTGTTCCGACCCGCTGTACCGGCGCAGCGTGCGCGTGTCGATGGGCCACGTCCTGCGCGTGCCGTTCGGACACCTGGCGGACTGGCCGGGCGGGCTCGACGACCTGCGGGCGCGCGGGTTCTCGGTCGCGGCGTTCACCCCGCGGCCGGGCTCGGTCCCGCTGCCCGAGCTGCGGCAGCTCGCGCCCGGACGGGTGGCGTTGCTCTTCGGCGCCGAAGGTCCCGGGCTGACCGAAACGGCGCTCGCGGCGGCTGATCACGCCGTCCGGATACCCATGCCGGCCGGAGTCGATTCACTGAACATCGCGACGGCCGCCGCCGTGGCCTTCTACGAACTGGCCCGGGGCGGCTAAGGTTCGGAGTTCCAGGCGAGAAAGGACACCATGGAGCTGCGGATCCGCGGCGAGCGCGCCGTGCTGGCCGGTCCCGGCGGGGAGCACGCGCGCGAGGTGGACCCGCACAAGCTCGCGATCGGCGCCGAGCTGGCGCAGGCCCTGCACGAATGGGCGCGCGTGGCGTCCGCCGTCTCGGCGGATTCCGCCGGCTCCGGCGGGGAAGCCGCCGCGGTGGTCTCGCAGCGCGGCCGTCAGCTGGCCGGCAGGCTGGCCTCGGTGATGGGCACGGCCGTGCGGTTCGTGGACCCGGTGACCGGCGCCGACACGGTCGTCGAGCCGCCCCCGCGCGCGGCGAAGGCGGCCCACCGGTTCGTCCGGACGGTCCTCGGGCCGCCCGGCCCGCCCGGCGAGCCGACCCCGTGGCTGACCGGCCTGACGGTGTCGGCGTTCATCGCGGCCGTGGTGGTCGTGGCGATGCTGGCACTGGCGACGTCGCTGGCCCGCGAGACCAACGGCTGGCTGGCGCTGGTCGGTTCGGTGATCGTGACGGCCGGGATCGCGCCGTCGCTCTGGCTGATCCGCCGCACCCCGATCCTGCGCTGGGCCGCGTATGGCGCGGCGGGCGGTGTCGTGCTCGCGTGGTTCGGCGTGCTGGTGATCGCTTTCTAGCGTTCTTTTCGGCGTGACGCCGTAACCTTGCCGGATGCGGCAGCTGGACGCGTTGCGGAAGTTGTGCCTGGCGTTGCCCGAAACGACCGAGCGGCTCAGCCACGGCGAGCCGGCGTGGTTCGTCCGCGGCAAGAAGACCTTCGTGATGTTCGCCGACCGCCACCACGACGACATGCTCGCCTTCTGGTGCCCCGCGCCGCCCGGTGCGCAGGAGGAGCTGGTGCGCACCGAGCCGGAGCGGTTCTTCCGGCCACCGTACGTCGGGCACCGCGGGTGGCTCGGCGTGCGGCTGGACGTCGACGTCGACTGGGCCGAAATCGACCGGATCGTCCGCGAGGCCTATCGGCAGGTGGCGCCGAAGACCCTGGCCGCGCTGGTGGACTAGCGCGCCCCAATGTGGCGTTCGGTGCGTCCAACGCACCCAATGTGGCGTTCGGTGCGTTGGACGCAACCAACGCCACATTGGGGCGTTTGGGACTCAGCCGCGCTGGGAGCGGACGCCGAGCAGCACGTCCTCCCAGGACGGCACGATCGGGTGGTTCTTCTTGGTCTTCGGCCGCGGCTCGGGTACCGCCGTGTCCTCGTCCGGGTCCGCCGGGACGCGCGGGATCTCGCGCGTGTCGTCGTCGGGATCCGGCTCGGCCGACGGCAGCTGCGCGCGCTCCGGTTCCACCGAGTCCAGCGTCGGCTGGAACTCCGTTTCGCGGGCCGGGTCGAGGGCGCGGACCGTGCGGGGCGGGCGGTAGGCGTTGGGGTCGAGGAGGACCTCGGCGTTCTCGTCCAGCGCCGTCACCGTGCCGCCGTGCGCGCCCGGCGAGAACGCCCAGTGCGCGCGGTTGTCCGACCGGCCGGCCTTCCACTGCAGCACGACGACCCAGCGGCCGTCGTCGCCCTTCCAGGAGTCCCAGGTGGCCTGGGAGTAGTCGTGGCCGCGGACGCCGAAGCCGTACGCGACGACCTCGCCGAGCGTCTGGACGTCGGGGCCGTCCTCGCGGACCGGGTGGGCGCTCTGCGCGAGCTCCGCGGTGCGCGAACGCTCCAGCAGCACCGGGTACGCGAAGCGTTCGACGCGCTGCACCGAGACACCGGCGCTGCTCGCGACCTGCTCGACGGACTCGCCGGCGCGGATTCGCGCCTGGATCTCGCGTGGCCGCATCTGGCTCTCCAACTCGATTTCGATCTGGCCGAGGCGGGTGATGTCACCCCGCGCCGCCGCGCGCAGTCGCTCATCAGCCGGGAGCAGGAAGCGAGTACGGCTCGCCGGGTCTTCGAGCACGATGGACTTCCCGTCCTCGTGCAGTCCGACCACTCGCAGCGCCCGCATTGTTCTCGCCTCCCCGATCTTCTTCACCGTTGTGGGTACCCACGTTAGAACGGCGCGTCGGCTTGACGTGCGAGGCGCGCCGAGTCCGCGTCGAACTGCCCACTGTTCACTTAGCGACCCGCAAACTATCGACCTCGCAGGTCGGCGGCAATGGGGTGACACGCCGGATACGCAACGTCACGATCGAGTGGATCAAGCGGGCGGCAGCCGGATGGTCACGACGAGTCCCCCGCGCCGCCCCGGCTGGGCTTCGGCGACACCACCGTGGGCCTGGGCCACCGAGCGGACGATCGACAGCCCGAGGCCGGCGTTGCGGGTGTCCCCGGTCCGCTCCGCGCCGCCCACCCGCCGGAACGGCTCGAACAACGTCGGCACTGCTTCCGGCGGTACCACCGGACCCGAGTTCCGCACCTCCACCGCCGGGTCCCCGCGCACTTCGACGTAGACCCAGCCCCCGGAAGCGTTGTAGGTGATGGCGTTGACGACGAGGTTGGTCAGCAGCCGTTCGAGGAGCACGGGGTCGCCGGTCACCGTGCGCCGCCGCAGCCGCGTCTCGACCGTCACCCCGGCCGACGAAGCCTGCGCCGCGGTGGCCCGGACGACCGCCGCGGCGACCTCGTCGAGGCGCACCGGCGTGCGCGAGGTCAGCCCGCGGTCGCTGCGGGCCAGGACCAGCAGCCCCTCGATCATCCGTTCGCTGCGTTCGTTGGTGTGCAGCAGGTGCGTGCCGAGCTTGCGCAGCTCGGGGGAGACGTCGGGGTCGGCCATCGCGACCTCGATCAGCGTCCGCTGCACCGCCAGCGGCGTCCGCAGCTCGTGGGACGCGTTGGCGACGAACCGCTTCTGGCTGTCGAACGACTCCGCCAGCCGGTCGAGCATGCCGTCGAACGTGTCCGCCAGCTCCTTCAGCTCGTCCGGCGGGCCTTCGAGGTTGATCCGCCGGTCGAGCTTGCCCGCCTCCAGCCGGCGCGCGGCCGAGGTGATGTCGTGCAGCGGCCGCAGCGCGCGGCCCGCCATCAGCCAGCCGAACAGCACCGCCAGCGCCGCCGTGGCCACCAGCGCGATCGCCGAGCCGACCAGCAGCGTCGACAGCGTCGAGGAGCGGTACTCGACCAAGGATCCGCTGACCAGCTGTATCGCCGGCGCGGGCGAGAGGGTGTCCAACCGCTGCGCGACCCCGAAGGCCGCGTCGCCGGCCACCGTCGTCGAGGCGAACCGGGCTGGGTCCGGCAGCGTGCTCTGCACCAGCAGGTAGTTGATCACCACGAGGACCAGCCCGGCGAGCAGGAACAGCCCGCCGTACCAGGCCGTCAGCTTCGTCCGGACGGACAGGCCGTTCACGGCGTGCCGAACCGGTAGCCGGCGCCGGGCACGGTCTCGATCACCGGCGGGTCGCCCAGCTTGCGCCGCAACGTCATCACCGCGACGCGCACGGCGTTGGTGAACGGGTCCGCGTGCTCGTCCCACGCCTTTTCCAGCAGGTCCTCGGCGCTGACCACCGCGCCTTCGGCCCGCATGAGCACCTCCAGCACGGCGAACTCCTTCGGCGAGAGCAGCAGGAACCGGCCGTCGCGGGCGGCCTGGTGCCGCGGGAGGTCGAGCACGACGCCGTCGCGTTCGAGCACCGGCGGCAACGCGGGCCGCGCGCGCCGGGACAGCGCCTGGACCCGGGCGACCAGTTCGGCGAACGCGAACGGCTTCGTCAGGTAGTCGTCGGCGCCGAGACCGAGGCCGGCCACGCGGTCGGTGACGTCGGCCGCCGCGGTGAGCATCAGCACCCGCGCCTCGCCGCCCGCCTTCACCACGGCCGCGCAGACCTCGTCGCCGTGCACCTTCGGCAGGTCGCGGTCGAGGACCACGACGTCGTAGCCGTGCACGCCGACCCGTTCCAGGGCCTGCGCGCCGTCGTAACAGACGTCGACGGCCATCGAGAAGCGCCGCAGCCCCTCCGCGACCGAGTCGGCCAGCAACCGCTCGTCCTCCACCACCAGCACCCGCACCGGCCCAGTCTGCGCCGGAGGGTCATAAGGACGGCATAAGCGACTTCGCTTAGCGCGCCGGAATCCCCCGATCCGTAGACCTGACACCCAACCGGAGGAAAGGAGCGAGCCGATGCGGATACGGATGGTCGTCGCGGCGCTCGGGACGGCCCTGCTGCTCGGGGGCTGCGGCGCGAAGGCGGACGACGGGGCGAAGGTCGCCTCGATCTCGACGCCGTCGAAGACGGGCGGGCCCACCGCGGCCGACAACAGCGGCAAGAGCGACGAGGACAAGATCCGCGACTTCGCCAAGTGCATGCGCGAGCACGGCGTCGACATGCCTGACCCCAAGCCGGCCGGTGACGGCGGGGGCATGGCGATCACCTTGGGTGGCAAGGACGGTGACACCGTGAAGCTCGACGGCGCGCAGCAGGCGTGCAAGCACCTCCTGCCCAACGGCGGCGAGATGAAGCCGATGAGCGCCGAGCAGCTCGACAAGGCCCGCAAGCAGGCGAAGTGCATGCGCGAGCACGGCATCGACATGCCGGACCCGGATCCGAGCGGCAAGGGCGCGACGCGGATCGGCGGCCCGGGTGACGACCCGAAGAAGTTCGAAGAGGCCGCCAAGGCGTGCGGCATGGGCATCTCGGGCCGCGTCGAGGCGGGCAAGTGAACGAAGTGACGCATCTCAAGCCCCGCCGCCGGGGCCGGACGCGCTGGTTCGTCGCGGCCGCCGTCCTCGTCGTTGTGCTGGGCACCAGTTCCGTCGTGATCCTGACGCGGGTGTCGAGCGCGACGCCCGTGCAGGAGGCGGCGCCACCGCCGGTCGAGACCACCGAGGTCGTCAAGACCGACCTCAGCGAAGAGGAGGAGGCCGACGGCACGCTCGGCTACGGCGACGAATCGACCGTCGCGGGCCGCAAGCCCGGCACGATCACGTCGCTGCCCGAGGCCGGCGCCACGATCACGCGCTGCAAGCCGGTGTACGGGGTGGACGCGAAGCCGGTGCCGCTGTTCTACGGCACGCTGCCGTTCTACCGCGACCTCGCCGAGGGCGCGGCCGACGGCGCCGACGTCAAGCAGCTGGAGGAGAACCTCAAGGCGTGCGGCTTCGGCGGCTTCGGCACGCCGGACAAGAAGTTCACGTCCGCGACGGCGGCCGCGCTGAAGAAGTGGCAGAAGTCGCTGGGGCTGGAGCAGACCGGCACCTTCGGCCAGGGTGACGTCGTGCTCGCGGCGGGCGAGCTGCGGGTGTCGGCGCTGGGCGCCAAGCTCGGCTCACCCGCACAGGGCGAGGTGCTCAAGACGACGGGGACCGTCCGTTCGGTGCAGGTCAAGCTGGACGCGGCCAAGCAGAACCTCGCCCAGCAGGGCGCGCGGGCGTCGGTGACGATCAACGGCAAGACGACGACCGGCACCATCACCGACGTCGGGCGGACCGCCGTCGACGGCAAGGACGCGGCGGGCCAGGACGACGGCAAGCCCAAGATCACCGTGACCGTCCGGCTCGACGACCCGGCCGCGGCCGGCACGCTCGACTCGGCGCCGGCGACCGTCCGGTTCACCAAGGACGTCCACAAGGGCGTGCTCGCGGTGCCGGTCGGAGCGCTGCTCGCGCTCGCCGAAGGCGGATACGCGGTCGAGGTCGACGAGAACGGCAAGCGCCGGTACGTCGCTGTCCAAACCGGACTGTTCAGCGGCGGGAAGGTCGAGGTCACCGGGTCCGGCCTGACCGAGGGCATGCGGGTGGTGACGACGTCGTGACACCGGTGCTGCGCGTGCACGAGGTCACGCGCACCTACCCCGGAGGCGTCGCCGCGCTCGACGGCGTCTCGCTCGCCCTGGAAGACGGCGAGATGGTGGCGATCGTCGGGCCGTCCGGCTCCGGCAAGTCCACCCTGCTGCACCTGATGGGCACGCTCGACCGGCCGTCGTCGGGACGGGTGGAGCTGCGCGGCCACGACGTCGCCACGCTGCCCGACCGCAAGGTCTCGGCGCTGCGGTCCCGCTGGATCGGGTTCGTGTTCCAGCAGTTCTTCCTCGACGAAGGGATGAGTGCGGTGGACAACGTGTGCACCGGCCTGCTCTACGCCGGGGTGCCGCGGCGACGGCGGCGCGCGCGGGCGCTGGCGGCGCTCGACCGGGTCAAGCTCGGGCACCGGGCGTGGCACCGGCCCGGCGAGCTGTCCGGCGGCGAACGCCAGCGCGTCGCGATCGCCAGGGCGGTGGTCAACGACCCGGCGATCCTGCTGGCCGACGAGCCGACCGGCAACCTCGACACCGGCACCGGCGCGTCCGTGCTCTCGCTGCTCGGCGAGCTGTCGGCGGACGGGACCACGATCGTGGTGATCACCCACGACCGGGAGATCGCCGCGGGCATGCCGCGCCGGATCGAGCTGCTCGACGGGCACCTCCGGCTGGACACCGGCCTGGTGGGTGCGCGATGACCATGGTGAAGCTGCCCGAGCCGGCCCGGCTCAAGCCACCGGACGTCGTCGCGCTCGGCGCCCACGGCATGCGCACGCGGCCGGTGCGCGCGGTGCTGTCGGCGCTGGGCATCGCGATCGGCGTCGCGGCGATGGTGGCGGTGCTGGCGATCCCGGCGTCGGGCGCGCAGGCCCTGCACGACCGGCTGGCCGCGCTCGGCACCAACCTGCTCACCGCCGGGCCCGGGAAGACGTTGTTCGGGGACAACGCGACCCTGCCGGACGCGGCCGTGCCGATGGCCAAGCGGATCGGGCCGGTGCAGGCGGCCGCCGGTACCGGGACGACGTCGGCCAGCGTGCGGCGCAGCGACAAGATCGCGGCGGACGACACGTCCGGGCTCGCCGTGTACGCGGCTCGCCCGGACCTGCTGGGCGTGCTGGGCGGGCGGGTGCGCGTCGGTGCCTTCCTCGCGACGGGCAACCAGGACTACCCGGTGACGGTGCTCGGCTCGCAGGCCGCGGCCCGGCTCGGCATCGACCACATCGACCCGGCGCACCCGCCGCAGGTCCTGATCGGGACGCAGTGGTTCACGGTGACCGGGATCCTCCCGCCGATGCCCCTCGCCCCGGAGATCGAGCGGTCGGCGCTGGTCGGCTGGGACGTCGCGAAGCGGCTGCTCGGGTTCGACGGCCATCCGTCCACTGTGTACGTACGCGCGGAGGAATCCAAAGTGGACAGCGTGCGGTCGGTGCTGGCCGCGACGCTGAACCCGCAGGCGCCGAACGAGGTCGAGGTGCGCCGCCCGTCCGACGCGCTCGCCGCGCAGAAGCTGACGGACACGACCTACAGCGCGTTGTTCCTCGGCCTCGGCGGAGTCGCGTTGCTGGTCGGCGGGGTCGGGGTGGCGAACACGATGGTGATCTCGGTCCTGGAACGACGGCGTGAGATCGGCCTGCGCCGCGCGCTCGGGGCGACGAAACGCCAGGTCCGCGGGCAGTTCCTGGCCGAGTCGGTGCTGCTGTCGGGGCTCGGCGGGCTGGCGGGGGTGCTGGCCGGGGTGCTGGTGACGGCGGGGTACGCGCTGAGCCAGGGGTGGCCGGCGGTGCTGCCGTGGCCGGCGCTGGCCGGCGGCGTCGGCGTGGCGGCGCTGGTCGGGGCGGTCGCCGGGGCCTACCCGGCGATGCGCGCGGCCCGGCTCGCACCCACGCAAGCGCTCGCCTGAGGGGCCGGCTGCCGGGTGGGGGCCCGGCAGCTTGGCCGCATGGCAGCCCGGCACTCTGGGAGATCCGCCACCACCCGGGCTCCGGTTGAATGGACGGACGGATCCTCACCGGAAGGGCTGCCGTCGTGGTTCGAGTCGAGGCGAACAGGCGTGACTTCCTTCGCTGGCTGGCCACGGCCGGTGCGGGGCTCGCCGCCGCCGGGATCGTCCCGGCCTGCTTCGCGCAGGAGGCCGCCGCGGCCGGCACGGACGTCGTCGTGGTGCTCGGGGCGACCGTCGTCGACGGCACGGACGGGCCGCCCCGGCCACACTCCGCGGTCGTGCTCACCGGGGACCGGATCGCCTGGGTCGGCCCGGCCGCCGACCTGCCGCCCCTGGACGGCGCCCGGGTCGTCGACGGCCGGGGCCGGCACCTCGTCCCCGGGCTCTGGGACACGCACACCCACGGCATCGACTACGAACAGCTGTGGCCGCCGATGTTCCTGGCCAACGGCGTCACCGGCATCCGCGAGATGCAGGGGTACGCCGAGAACCGCGTCACCCGCGGCAAGATCGCCCGCGGCGAGCTGCTCGGCCCGCGGGTGGTGCTGGCCAGCTCGATCGTCGACGGCCCGGTGTCGCTGCTCGGCCCGCCGGTCACCCGGGTCGCGAACGCCGAGGAGGCCCGGGCGGCGGTCCGGACCGCCGCGGCCCAGGGGTCGGACTTCGTCAAGGTGTACTTCTACCTGCCGCGGGACGCCTTCGCCGCGATCGCCGACGAGTGCCGCCGCCTCGCCCTGCCGTTCGCCGGGCACTGGCCGTACCGGATCCGCCAGCTCGACGCCGCCCGGGCCGGGCAGCGCAGCTTCGAGCACCTCTTCGGCTCGCCGATCGCGACGTCCGGCCGCCGCGACGAGTTCCTCGCCCGCCTCGACGCGACGCCGTTCGACCCGAAGGCCCCACGCGACTTCTTCAACCTCGCGCGCGAGCTCGACCGGCAGGCCACGCTGGCCTACGACCCGGCGACCGCGGACCACTACTTCGCGGGTCTCAAGGCTTTCGGCAGCCGGCTGAGCCCGACGTTCGCCGTGAACCGGGTGATTTCGCGGCCGGCCGAGACGTACGCGCACGATCCCCGGCTCAAGTACCTCTCCGCGGACATCCGCGCCTACTGGGCCGACCGGCTCCCGTTGTTCGCCCCCGGCACACCGGAGCAGATCGCGCAGCAGGATGCCTACTTCGACGCGCAGCTGCGGCTCGTCGGGGAGGCCCACCGCGCCGGGGTCGGGATCCTCGGCGGGACCGACTGCCAGAATCCGTACGTCTTCCCTGGGTTCAGCCTGCACGACGAGCTGGACTTCCTGGTCGAGGCCGGGCTGAGCCCGCGGCGGGCGCTGCGGGCGGTCACCCGCGACGCGGCCGCGTTCCTCGGCCGCGCGGACACCGACGGCACGATCGCCGCCGGCAAGGTCGCCGACCTGGTGCTGCTGGACGCCGACCCGCTCGCCGACATCCGCGCGGTCCGGCGGATCGACACCGTCGTCACCGCGGGCCGCGTCCTCGACCGGGCCACGCTCGACCGCATGCTGGCCGACGTCGAAGCCGCGGCGAACCGGCCGGTGGCGGCCGCGAACGCCAGGTCACCGCGGTTGCCGGTGCACGGCTGCTGCTGAGCGCCCGGTAATCTCGGCCGGTCGAAGACCTGGTTCGAGGGGGACGCGTGGGGTTTTTCAGGGGCCGGAGACTCGCGTGGTCGCTCGCGGTGCTCGAAGTCGCCGCCGTCGTCACGGTCCTCGTGCTGAAGCGGTTCGACGGCCTCGACCTCGAGGTCTACCTGGGTGGCGCGAAGGCGCTGGCGGAGCAGGGTTCGCCGTACGACGCCTGGGTGCCGACCACGCACCAGATCCTGCTGCCGTTCACGTACACGCCGTTCGCCGCCGCGGTGTTCCTGCCCGGCACGCTGCTGCCGTTCGCGGTGACGATGAAGCTGCTCAGCATCGCGTCGATCGTCGCGACCGGCGTCGTCGCCTACCTCTACGTCGCCACGCTCAACGGTTCGCTGACCGACCCGGCGAACGTCCGCGGCCGGGCGGTGGCCGCGCTCGTCGCCATCGGCGCGCAGCTCGCCGGGGCCCTGCTGGAACCGGTGCGCTCGACGCTGGGCTTCGGGCAGATCAACGCGTTGCTGATGGTGCTGGTGGTGCTCGACGTCCTGCTGCCCGGCGAGCGGAAGCGGACGAAGGGCCTGCTCATCGGCGTGGCCGCGGCGATCAAGCTGACGCCGGCCGTCTTCGTCGTGTACTTCCTGGTTCGCCGCGACTTCCGGGCGGCCGCGCGGGTGGTGGGCGGGTTCGTCGCGGCCGGGGCGCTGCTGTGGCTGATCCGGCCGTCGGCGTCGTTCACCTACTGGACGAAGCTCGTGTTCGACGCCGGCCGGATCGGCGGGGTCGACTACGTCGGCAACCAGTCGCTGCACGGGCTGACCACGCGTGCGGGCCTGCCGGAAATCGTGTGGGTGCTGGCGGCGCTCGCCGTGATGGCCGTGGTCGCGGTGGTCGTCGTGCGGGCCGAGCCGGTGCTCGCGCTCACCGCGTGCGCGCTCGGCGGGCTGCTGGTGTCGCCGATTTCGTGGACCCACCACTGGACGTGGTGCGTGCCGATCCTGGTCCTCGCCGGCTGGTACGCGTGGCGCTTCGACGGGGCGGTCCGGTGGGTGGCGGCCGCGGTCGTCGTCGCGGGACTGGCGTTGTTCATCGCCGGCCCGATGTGGTTCGCCCCGCGCCCGGCGCCGTCGCCGGGCTGGTGGCTGGCGACGGAGTCCTACGAGCTGTTCGGCCTGGCCCTGCTGGTCCTCGCCGCCTTCGCCGCACCCCGCCTGAAAGCCGTGAAGGCCTCCTTACCGGCCATAAGAGCCGGTAAGGAGGCCTTCACGGACGTCTGACTCAGCCCAGGCGCTCGACGACGTACTCGATGGCCTGCGTGAGCTTCGAGACGTCGTCCGGGTCGATGGCCGGGAACAGGCCGACGCGCAGCTGGTTGCGGCCCAGCTTGCGGTACGGCTCGGTGTCGACGATCCCGTTGGCGCGCAGCACCTTCGCGACCGCGGCGGCGTCCACCTCGTCGCTGAAGTCCACCGTGCCGACGACCTGCGAGCGCAGGTCCGGGTCCTTCACAAACGGCGTGGTGTAGCTCGTCTTCTCGGCCCACTCGTACAGCCGCGACGACGAGTCCTTCGTGCGCGAGGTCGTCCACTCGAGACCGCCCTGGCCGTTCATCCACTCGATCTGCTCGGCGAGCAGGAACAGCGTGGCCACGGCCGGGGTGTTGTACGTCTGGTCCTTGCGGGAGTTGTCCAGCGCGGTGGTCAGCGACAGGAACTCGGGGATCCAGCGGTCGCCGCCGCCGATCTCGCCGATCCGCTCGACCGCGGCCGGGGAGGCCAGCGCGATCCACAGCCCGCCGTCCGCCGCGAACGACTTCTGCGGCGCGAAGTAGTAGACGTCGAAGTCCTCGGCCTTGACGGGCAGGCCGCCGGCGCCGGAGGTGGCGTCGATCGCGACCAGCGCGCCCTCGCTGCCTTCGGGACGGCGGACCGGCACGGCCACGCCGGTGGACGTCTCATTGTGCGCCCAGCCGACCAGGTCCGCGCCGGCTTCGTAGGCGATGTCCGGGGCGCTGCCCGGCTCGGCCTTGACGACGATCGGGTCGGCCAGGAACGGCGCGCCCTTGGTCACCGTGGCGAACTTCGAGGAGAACTCGCCGTAGGTGAAGTGCTGCGCGCGCTCGCGGACCAGGCCGAAGGCGGCCGCGTCCCAGAACGCCGTGGTGCCGCCGTTGCCGAGGATCACCTCGTAGCCCTCGGGCAGGGAGAACAGCTCGGACAGACCGGCCCGGACGCGCCCGACGAGGGACTTGACCGGCTTCTGCCGGTGCGACGTGCCGAGGTAGGTGGAGCCGGACTCCGCCAGCGCACTCAGCTGTTCGGCGCGGACCTTCGACGGGCCGCAGCCGAAGCGGCCGTCGGCCGGCTTGAGGTCGGCGGGGATGGTCAACTCAGCGTCGGTCATGTGGCCAGTCTCTCAGGTCGGGACGCGGCTGGTGAAGGTGGTGCTGACCTGTCCGGTATGTGGAACTGACGACACGGAAACCCGCTGGCGCCCCTGGGTAGGTTCTTTCCGGGGAGGGAGATCCGATGTCCGACGAACGGTGGCGGCCGCGCTGGTGGCTGCTGGGCAACTACGGCGTGATCGTCGTCGTGCACCTGGTCGCGAGCGGCGGCTGGACGATGACCACCACCGTCATGGCGCCGATCTCGCTGGCGCTCACCCTGGTCATGGTGTTCGTCCGGCGGCTGCCGTGGTGGCTCACCGGCGACGCGTTCAAGGGCGGCCGGATCCTGCGCCTGGCCGGCATCGCGGGCCTGCTCCTGCTGGACGCCGTGATCGTGGCCGCGCTGGTGGTGCACCCGCCGCACGGCGACGACGTCTTCAACGCCGGGGTGGTCGTCGCGATCTTCTTCGGCGGGACGGCCGTCGGCTTGTACTGGCTCCTGCCGAAGCGGCCGATGACGCGGCGCTCGGCGCTGCGGTGGCGGTACCGGATCGCCACCGCGTCGATGTGGGCGACCGCCGTCCTGACGCTCGGTGGCGAGGTGGCGGCCATCGTCACGGTCGGCGGCTGGCTGCCGTGGGTGCTGCCGGTGGCGGGCCTGGTGGCCGTGCCGGCGATCGCGGCGTGGCGCTCGGACCTCGGCGTCGCGGCTCGCTGCCTCGCGAGCGACTCCTGGACGCCGGTCGCGGCCGCCGCGTTCGACGTGCGTCCCGGCGAACCGGTGAACGGCTGGGCGGTGCTGCCCGGGGACGTGCGGATCCGGTTCCACCTGCCCTCGGTGCCCGCCGACATCGCCGCCGAGCTGGCCGGCCGTCGCCGCCTCTGGCTGGCCGGGTGGCCGTCGGAGGACCTCGTGACCGGCCTTCCGGAGGGCACCAGCTACGCCGTCGGGCTCATCGGGGTGCACCGCCGTGGGGGTAAAAACACGGTTACGCACGGGCCCGCGGCGTCGGTATCTTCGCCGTCGTGACGACTCTGCAGCAGAGCTTCCCGGTGCCGCCCGACGCGCTGTGGACCGCGCTGCCCGCGGGGATCCAGGCGATCGGCGGGAAGACGCCGTTCTACGACCCGCAGCGCGGAACCGTCATGTGCCGCACGGGGATGAGCTTCCTGAGCTGGGGCCAGATCGTCAACGTGACGGTTTCGCACGCGCCGTCCGGCTCGGCGCTCACGATCGTGACGACGCTGAAGCTCGGCGTCTTCGACTGGGGTGAGGGCAAGCGCCTCGCCCGCCGGTTCGCGGCCGCCGTCGCCCACGCGGCCGGCACCGCCGCCCTGACCTGAGGGCCCCGCTCACCACCCTGGGGGTGTGAGCGGGGCCCCCTTGGTCATCGCCAGCCTTCGACGCCGCCCGGCACCGGCGCGGCCGGGTCGTACGGCGTCCGGGTGAAGAGGAACGTCGCCAGGTCGAGGTGGGTGGCGACGCCCTCGGCGTTCCGGCCCACTTCGAGCGTCTCGCCGGCGTAGTAGCCGTCGAGGCCGCGGTAGGTGTCCTGTCCGGTCGCGGCGAAGCGCGAACCGCGGCCGCCGCCCTCGACCGGCGCCAGCAGGAGCAGCCCGTCGCCCTGGATCCGCAGGTGGTACGGCGTCGGGCCCCAGTGCCAGAGCCCGGTCAGCGCGAGCAGCCCGGGGTCGACCGCGGACGGCAGCCACTCGGCGGGCACCCGCGGCTCCAGCTCGTCGGTCATGGTGATGAGGTCGAGGCAGAGCTGCGTGATGCCGACGCCGGCCGTCGAGTTGACGAGCACCAGCGCGCCGGTTCCCGCGGCCGGGTCGGCGAGGGTGACGGCGAGGAACCCCGGCATCGAGCCGGTGTGCCCGGCCAGCCGCCGTCCCTGGTAGCGGACGAGCATCAGGCCGAGGCCGAACCCGGTCGTCCAGACCTCGCCGTCGTCGACGGTGACCATGGTCCGCATCTCCTCGAGCGTCGACGGCGCGAGCACCTCACCGGTCGCGCCGCCGAGGAACGCCGTCCAGCGGCCGAGGTCGTTCGCCGTCGACCACAGCTGCCCGGCCGGGGCCATCGCGCCCGCGTCCGGGCTCGGCTCCGGCAGCAGGACGTCGGCGAACGGGTGCACCGCGAAGCCCTCGGCGTGCGAGCCGGCCGGGTGCGGGGTGGTGCGGGACATCCCGAGCGGGCCGAGGACCTCCTCCTCGAGCACGGCGAGCCAGCTCTTGCCGCGGTGGCGAGCGAGCAGTTCGCCGAGGACGCCGTAGCCGACGTTCGAGTAGTGGAACCGCGCGCCCGGCCGGTGCTTGGTCGCGCCGACGTCGAGGCTGCTCACCAGCGCGTCCCAGTCGGCGCCGGGCGTCCGCTCCCACCACTGGCCGGGCGACTCGGCCGTCAGGCCGGAGGTGTGGGACAGCAGCTGGGCGACGGTGACGCTGCCGAAGGGCGTGCCGGGGACGTGCTTTTCGAGGGGGTCGTTGAGGTCGAGGCGGCCTTCGTCGCGCAGCCGCATGACGGCGGTGGCGACGAGGGTCTTGGTGATCGAGCCCAGCCGGTACTGGACGTCGGTCCCGGGCGTCTCCCCGCCGACGCGCCCGCGGCCCCCGGACCAGACGATCTCCCCGTCCCGCACGACGGCGGCGACCAGCGACGGAGCCCGGCAGGCCGCCTGCTCGCGGGCGATCCGGCGGAACAGGGCGTGTTCGGTCGACTCAAGCATGGACGCATTCTGCCGCGCACCCCCACACCTCCCCGACGACGGCGTGCGCAAAGCGGCATCACCCGTGATCGAGAAGGCATCACTCGTGATTGAAGGGGCATCACGCGTGTCTGGAGGGGCATCGCGGCGATGCCCCTGGAATCACACGTGATGCCCGTGGAATCACGGGTGATGCCCCTCCGATCACGCGTGGTTCCCCTCCGGGCACGGGTCAGGTGAGGAGGTTTCGGGCCATGGCCGTGGTCACCGCGGCCGTGCGGTCGGAGACGCCGAGTTTGCCGAAGACCCGCAGCAGGTGGGTTTTCACCGTGGCTTCGCTGATGTGCAGGGCTCGGCCGATGTCGGCGTTGGTGCTGCCCTTCGCGACCAGCCGCAGCACTTCCACTTCGCGCGCCGAGAGCGGTTGCGGCTCAGGGTTGCGGACCCGGTTGACCAGCTTCCCGGCCACCGACGGTGCCAGGACCGTCTCCCCGCGCGCCGCCGCGCGGATCGCGTTCGCCAGTTCCGTGCGGGACGCGTCCTTCAGCAAGTAGCCCGACGCGCCGGCTTCCACCGCGCGGAGGATGTCGGCGTCCGTCTCGTACGTCGTGAGCACGACGATCCGGCGTCCCGGCCGGTCACGCAGGATCCGTTTGGTGGCGCCGACGCCGTCGAGGCCCGGCATGCGCAGGTCCATCAGCACGACGTCGGGCTCGGCGACGCGGTCGAGGGCGACGGCCTCGTCGCCGGAACCCGCTTCGCCGACGACCGTCAGGTCGGCTTCGGCTTCGAGCATGCCGCGGAGTCCTTCGCGGACGACGGGGTGGTCGTCGACGAGCATGACGCGGATCAAGCCGGCACCTCCAGGGTGAGTTCGGTGCCGCTGGGGCCACTCCGGACGCTCAGTCTGCCACCCACCTGCTCGGCGCGGGACCGCATGCCCCGCAACCCGAAGCCGGTGACGTCGTCGGGGTCGAAGCCGTCGCCGTCGTCCCGTACGGACAGCCGCACCGCACCGTCCACAACGGACAATCGCACCGACACCGCCGACGCGGCCGCGTGACGGCGGACGTTGTTCAGCGCTTCCTGTGCCCCGCGCAGCAGGACGACTTCCGCCGCCGTGCCGAGCGTGGGCAGCGAACCGTCCACTTCGTACCGGACCGCGATGCCGGCCGAATCGGCGAGCCGGTCGGCCTGCCGCCGCACGGCGTCGACGAGCGACCCCGACGTGAGATCCGCCGGGGCCAGCGCGGCGACCATCGCGCGTGCCTCGGCGAGGTTCTCCCGCGCCGTGCGCGCGGCCAGTTCGACGTGCTGCCGCGCCGCGGCCGGGTCGGTGTCCAGTTCGGACTCGATGGCCTGGGCGAGCGTGACGATGCTGGTGAAGCCCTGCGCCAGGGTGTCGTGGATCTCCCGCGCGAGGCGTTCGCGCTCGGCCGCGGTGCCCGCTTCCCGGGAGAGCCGGGCGACTTCCGCTTGGCTGGCCTCCAGCTTGGCGATCAGGTCGGCGCGCCCCCGGCTCTCTTCGATGACGTGCCCGATGAACTTGCCGCACAGCACACCGAACACGACGAGGATCGCCGTCATCGGCAGCAGGATGTGCAGTGTGGGGCCACGGAATCCGTTGTTCACGATGGTCGACGCGGGGTTGAGCAGGATCGCCACCGTGGTGAAGACCGCCGCCGGCCGGAACTCGAGCGTCGAGAACAGCAGCGGGCAGGCCATGAACAGGATGAAGCCCGACGAACTCGCGGCGAACAGGGCGATGGCCACCAGCACCAGCACGATGACCGCGAACACCCACCGCGGCCCGGCCGGCGAGTCGTCGTCCCGGACGACCCGCCGGCCCCACAGCAGGTAGGACAGCGCGAGGGCGGTGAGTGCCCCGACCGCGACCGCCGCCCGGACCGGGTCCTCGTCGTCGAGGATCACCAACGTCGTCGTGGCCACGTAGGCCACCGCGAAGAGGATCTCCCAGAGCCAGTTGAACCGGTCCCAGGCGTCCTTCACTTCGCGTCGGTCCACCGGAACGTCAGCCGGGCCAGCACCGCCCCCACCACGCACCAGATCCCCAGCACCAGCGCCACCCGCGGAAGTTCCCATGCCCCGGCCATCTCCATCCTGACGGCGCCGTCCGGCAGGAACACCGACCGGAACCCCTGGCAGATCCACTTCAGCGGGAAGAACGACGCGATGTCCACCATAACTTTCGGCAGGCTCGTGATCGGCGAGACGAACACGCCGGAGATGAACTGCAGCACCAGGTAGAGCATCTGCACGATGGCGACCGCGCCGTTGGTGGACTTCGCGAGCGAGCTGATCGCGATGCCGAGCAGGGTGCACGAGACGATGCCGAGCGCGAACACCCACAGCAGCGTCAGCCACTTCGCCGGGTCGGACGGCAGGCGCAGCCCGAAGAGCAGGATGGCGACGGCGACCATCAGCACCGTCTGGGCCAGGCTCGACACCGCGACCAGCACCATCTTGCCGACGAAGTACGACGCGGCCGGCATCGGCGTGCCGCGCAGGCGCTTGAGCGCGCCGGTTTCGCGGTCGGCCGAGATGCCGGTGGCGATGCTGTTGAACGACGTCGACACGATGCCGGAACCGATCATCCCGGCCGCCAGCACCTGCCCCGAGGTGACGCCGCCGAACTTCGTCGGACCGTCCAGGATGGACCCGAGCAGGATCATCAGCACCGCGGGCAGGGAGAAGGTGAACACCACCTGTTCCTTGTGCCGGAAGAACTGCCGCAGCTCGGTGCCGCCGCGGGCGAGCCCGAGCGACAGCGGGCCGGGCAGCGTCAGGGTCGTCATGCCTTGTCTCCGATCAGGTCGAGGTAGATGTCCTCCAGGCTCGGCCTGGTCACGGTGAGGTTCGCCAGTTCGCGCCCGCCCGCCGCCAGTTCGGTGACGAGCTTGGTCGGGTACGCGGTGCGCTCGACGTGCTCACCGCGTTCGTCGACCCAGCGCACGGTGGCTTCGGCGGCAGCACGCCCGCCCAGGTTGCGCGGGGTGTCCTGGGCGACGATTTCGCCGCGCGCGATCACCGCGACGCGGTCGGCGAGCGCTTCGGCCTCGTCGAGGTAATGGGTGGTGAGGAGGATGGTGGTGCCCTCCGCGGCGAGGTCGCTGATCAGCGACCAGAACTGGCGGCGCGCCTCGGGGTCGAAGCCGGTGGTCGGCTCGTCGAGGAAGAGCAGCTCGGGCCGGCCGATGATGCCGAGCGCGACGTCGACGCGCCGGCGTTGCCCGCCGGAGAGCGACTTCACCCGCGCCTTGGCCTTCTCGGTCAGCCCGACCTTCTCGATCACCTCGTCGGGATCGCGCGGGTCGGGGTAGTACTTCGCGAAGTGCCGGACGGTCTCGGCGACGCTCAGTTCGGCGGCGTCGGTCGCCGTCTGCAGGACGATGCCGAGGCGCGCCCGCCAGGCGCGGCCGGCCTTGCCGGGGTCCTCGCCGAGGACGGTGACCTCGCCGTCCGTCCGGCGGCGGTGGCCTTCGAGGATCTCGACGGTCGTGGTCTTCCCGGCGCCGTTCGGGCCGAGCAGGGCGAACACCTCGCCCGGCGCGATGTCCAGGTCCAGTCCGGCCACCGCGAGGTGGCCGGGGTACTGCTTGCGCAGGCCGCGCACGCTCACTGCTGGGGTCATGGGTACAGCGTGGTCGCCGCAGGTGGCGAATCCGACCAACAGGCGGCTGAATCCGGCTGTCCATCGAACGGTGGACACGAGCGCGTGGTTCCACGGGAAACCACGAAAACGCTGTCATACAAGCAAAAATCCGAACATCCGAGCTTGCGGAACCGCCGCGCGGGTGAAGCCGCTGTTGACAAGTTGTCTAACATGACAAGATGTCTCACAAGTGGGTGACCGGCAGCGACGGCGTTCGCCTCTCCGTGACCATCGACGGCCGGGACGACGGGCCCACGGTCGTGCTCGTGCACGGCTATCCGGACAACAGCTCGATGTGGGACGGGGTAGCCGCCGAGCTGGCCGCGAAACACCGCGTCGTCACCTACGACGTCCGCGGCGCGGGACGCTCCGACAAGCCGGCGGGACGCGCGTCCTACCGGCTGGACCAGCTGGCCGACGACCTGCGTGCCGTCGTCGACGAGGCGCAGCCGACCGGCAAGGTGCACCTGGTCGCCCACGACTGGGGCTCGATCCAGGCGTGGCACGCCGTCACCGGAGAGGGCCTTCGCGGGCGCGTCGCTTCCTACACGTCGATCTCCGGGCCGAGCCTCGACCACGCCGGCGCGTGGTTCCGCGCCCAGCTGCGCCGTCCGACGCCGAAGCGGCTCAAGAACGCCCTTCGCCAGTTCCTGCACTCGTGGTACATCCTGGCGTTCCAAGTGCCGTTCATCCCGGACCTGCTGTGGCGCACCGGCTTGCTGGGCAAGCAGATCCAGCGCATGGAGCCCGACGCGGCGCCGCCGGAGAAGTCCGACGGCCTGCACGGCCTGAAGCTCTACCGGGCCAACATGTTCACGCGCCTGTCGCGCCCCGAACCGCGTCCCGCCGACGTCCCGGTGCAGGTGCTGGCGCCGACCGGGGACGCCTACGTCACGACGCCGCTGCAGACCGAGATCGGCCACTGGGTGCCGGACCTGCGGATCCGCACGATCGACGGCACGCATTGGGTGACCAGGGCGCGGCCGGACGTGGTGGCCGCCGCGGCCGTCGAGCTGATCGAGTACGCCGAGCCGTCGTGAGCGAACGCCGACCGCGGCGGATGTCGCCGCAGGCCCGCCGGGACGACCTGATCCGCGCCGCACTCGACCTGTTCGGCTCGCGGGCGCCGGAGCTGGTGACGGTGGACGACATCGTCGCGCGCGCCGAGGTGTCGCGGCCGCTGTTCTACCGGTACTTCCCGAACCTGCGCGAGCTGCAGGTGGAGGCCCTGCGCACGGTCACCGACGGCCTGATCGACGGCCTCGCCGGGCTCGAGGAGGGCCCGCCGGAGGTACGGCTGCGCGCGGCCGTCCGCGGCCTGATCGACGTCGCCGACCACTACCGCGCGGGGTACATCGCCTTGCTGCGCAGTGGATCCGTCATCGCCACTTCGGAGACGGACGCGGCGATCGACGAGGTCCGCAACCGCGCGGTGGCCCTGATCCTGGACGCTCTCGGCGTCACCGATCCCTCACCCCTGCTCTCGCTCACGCTGCGCTGCTGGACAGCCGTCGTCGAGGGCGCGCTGCTGAGCTGGCTGCAGGAGCACACGATCCCACGCGAAGCCCTGGACACGTGGCTCGTCGACCAGCTCACGGCGATGCTCGGCACCACCGCCGCCCACGACAAAGCCGGAGCTTTCACGTGAAAGCTCCGGCTCGTGCCGGGGTCAGTGCTTGGTGACCAGTTCCCAGCCCTCGACGTCCTCGGGGCTGCGCGGCGCCGGGCCGACGTACTTGGCCGACGGCCGCACCAGGCGTCCGGTCCGCTTCTGCTCCAGGATGTGCGCGGCCCAGCCGGCGGTGCGGGCCGAGCTGAACATCGCGGGCATCATGTGCGGCGGGACCTGGGCGAAGTCCAGGATGACCGCGGCCCAGAACTCGACGTTGGTCTCGATCGGGTGATCCGGACGCCGCTCGCGCAGCTCCTTCAGTGCCGCCTGCTCCAGCGCGGCGGCCGCCTCGTAGCGCGTCGCGCCGAGCTCCTGGCAGGTGCGGCGCAGCACGCGCGCCCGCGGGTCCTCGGCGCGGTAGACGCGGTGGCCGAAGCCCATCAGGCGTTCCTTGCGGTCGAGGATGCCCTTGACCAGGCCTTCGGGGTCGCCGGTGCGCTCGACCTCTTCGATCATCGGCAGCACGCGCGCCGGGGCGCCGCCGTGCAGCGGGCCCGACATCGCGCCGATGGCGCCGGACATGGCCGCCGCGACGTCCGCCCCGGTGGAGGCGATGACGCGGGCGGTGAAGGTCGACGCGTTGAGGCCGTGCTCGGCGGCCGACACCCAGTAGGCGTCCAGGGCCTTGACGTGCGCGGGGTCCGGCTCGCCGCGCCAGCGGACGAGGAACCGCTCGGTGATCGAGTGGGCCTCGTCGACGCGGGTCTGCGGCACGGCGGGCTGGCCGATGCCGCGCGCCGACTGGGCGACGTAGGACAGGGCCATCACCGAGGCACGCGCCAGCTGTTCGCGGGCCTCTTCGTCGGTGATGTCGAGCAGCGGGCGGTAGCCCCAGATCGGCGCGAGCATGGCCAGCGCGGCCTGCACGTCCACCCGGACGTCACCGGTGTGCACCGGCAGCGGGAACGGCTCGGCCGGCGGGAGGCCGTGACCGAACCGGCCGTCCACGAGGAGGCCCCACACGTCACCGAAGGTCACCTTGCCGGCGAGGTCCTCGATGTCGACGCCGCGGTAGCGCAGCGCACCGCCGTCCCGGTCGGGTTCGGCGATTTCGGTGTGGAAGGCGACGACGCCCTCCAGACCCGGTCGGAAGCCGTCGTCGGGTTGGCCGGACGGCTGTGGCTTGCTGATCGTGGAGGTAGTCACTGTTACGCGAAACCTTTCGGTGCGCTTTTTCCCCGGCTGGTTGTGCTGGTCGCGCGGTTGCGGGAAGCGCACGGAACGCGCGCCACATCGCACGGATGGATAGACCTTGCTCTCTTGACCGGCCACTGGCAATCGAAAGATGCGGTGGTTTCGGTCACGATTACGAGAACGATTCAGTCACCGAGGCCTCCCGTCAGGAGAATTTTCACCACTCAGTGTGACGAAGACCAGGTAAATCCTGTGTTTCCGAACCCGGCGCCGCCGCGTTCCGGGTGATAGACCTAGCGCATGCACCTCAGCCCGCAGGAGCGCGACAAGCTGCTCATCCACGTGGCGGCCGACGTCGCGCGGAAGCGGCTGGACCGTGGCGTCCGGCTCAACTACCCGGAGGCGGTCGCGCTGATCACCGACCACGTCCTCGAAGGCGCCCGCGACGGCCGCACGGTCAGCGAGCTGGTGGCCAGCGGCCGGACCGTGCTCTCCCGGGCGCAGGTGCTCGACGGCGTGCCCGAGATGGTCGACTCCGTCCAGGTCGAGGCCACGTTCCCGGACGGCACGAAGCTCGTCACCGTGCATGACCCGATCGTGTGAGAGGCAGCCGATGCACCCTGGCGAGATCATCCCCGGCGACGAGCCGGTCGAGCTGAACCCCGGCCGCGCGCGCGTCCGGCTCCTGGTCCGCAACCTCGGCGACCGGCCGGTGCAGGTCGGTTCGCACTACCACTTCGCCGCGGTCAACCCCGGGCTCGAGTTCGACCGCGACGCCGCCCGCGGCCACCGGCTCGACGTGCCCGCGGGGACGTCGGTGCGGTTCGAGCCGGGCGTCGAGCGCGAGGTCGACCTGGTGCCGCTGGCCGGAGCCCGCCGGGTGCCCGGACTCCGATCCGAGTTCGCAGGGGAGTTCTGAAGTGCCGCAGATCGACCGCGAGCGCTACGCCGAGCTGTTCGGCCCGACCACCGGCGACCGGATCCGGCTCGCCGACACCGACCTGCTGATCGAGGTCACCGAGGACCGTTCGATGGGCCCCGGCGGCGCCGGCGACGAGGTGCTCTTCGGCGGCGGCAAGGTCATCCGCGAGTCCATGGGCCAGGGCACGGCGACCCGCGCCGAGGGTGCTCCCGACCTGATCATCACCGGTGCGGTCATCCTCGACCACTGGGGCGTCGTCAAGGCCGACGTCGGCGTGCGCGACGGCCGGATCGTCGGCATCGGCAAGGCGGGCAACCCGGACACGATGGACGGCGTCGACCCGGCGCTCGTCATCGGGCCGTCGACCGAGGTGCTGTCCGGCAACGGCAAGATCCTCACCGCCGGCGGCATCGACTGCCACGTCCACTTCATCTGCCCGCAGCTCGTCGACACGGCGCTGGCGTCCGGGCTGACCACCTTGGTCGGTGGCGGCACCGGTCCCAACGAGGGCACCAAGGCCACCACGGTGACGCCCGGTGCGTGGAACCTGGGCCGCATGCTGTCCGCCATGGACGGCTACCCGATCAACGTCCTGTTGCTGGGCAAGGGAAACACCGTCCGGCACGAGGCGCTGCGCGAACAGCTGGCGGCCGGCGCGGGCGGGTTCAAGCTCCACGAGGACTGGGGGACGACCCCGGCGGCGATCGACGCGTGCCTGACGGTGGCCGACGAAGCCGGGGTCCAGGTGGCGATCCACACGGACACGCTGAACGAGGCCGGGTTTCTGGAGTCCACTGTGGACGCCATCGGCGGGCGTTCGATCAACGCGTACCACACCGAAGGCGCCGGCGGCGGGCACGCGCCGGACATCATCCAGGTCGTCTCGCTGCCGAACGTGCTGCCGTCGTCGACCAACCCGACCCGCCCGCACACCGCCAACACCCTCGACGAGCACCTCGACATGCTGGTGGTCTGCCACCACCTCAACCCGTCGGTGCCCGAGGACCTCGCCTTCGCCGAGAGCCGCATCCGGCCGACGACGATCGCGGCCGAGGACGTGCTGCACGACATGGGCGCGATCTCGATGATGAGCTCCGACTCGCAGGCGATGGGCCGGATCGGCGAGGTCATCATCCGGACGTGGCAGACCGCGCACGTGATGAAACGCCGTCGTGGCGCATTGCCCGGCGACGGTGCGGCCGACAACCTGCGTGCGCGTCGCTATGTCGCCAAATACACGATCAACCCGGCCATCGCGCACGGCATGGAGACCGAGATCGGCTCGGTCGAGGTCGGCAAGCTCGCGGATCTCGTCCTGTGGGAGCCGAAGTTCTTCGGCGTCCGCCCGCACGTCGTGCTGAAGGGCGGCTTCCCGGCGTGGGCGGCGATGGGCGACGCGAACGCGTCGATCCCGACGCCGCAGCCGGTGCTGGCGCGGCCGATGTTCGGCGCTTCGATCGGCGCGGCGCTGAGCCTGCACTTCGTCGCACCGTCCGCTTTGGACAGCGGGCTGCGGGAGACGTTCGGCATCACGCGGCCGCTGGTCGCGGTGTCGAACATGCGTGCGCGGACCAAGGCGGACATGGTGCTCAACGACGCGACGCCGGACGTCCGCGTCGAGCCGGACAGCTTCGCCGTGCACGTCGACGGCGAGCTGATCGAACCGCAGCCGGTGACGGAACTGCCGATGGCGCAAAGGTACTTCTTGTTCTGATGGACCTTTCGGCACTGATCCTCGCGGACTCCCGCTTTCCCGGCGGTGGGCACGTCCACAGTGGTGGTTTGGAGGAGGTTGTCGCGCGGAAGCTGGTGACGTCCGTGCGTGATCTGCCGGGATTCCTTTCCGGACGGTTGCGGACCGCGGGTTTCCTGGCGGCGGTTTTCGCCGCTGCGTCCACGCATGCGGCTGTCACGCGGGGAAAGTGGTCCGTCTTGGACCGTGAGCTGGACGCGCGCACTCCATCACTCGCGCAGCGCGAGGCCTCCCGGGCGCAAGGCCGCGGGACCGCGCGGGCCGGACGGATCGCGTGGCCGTCACCGGTGCTCGATGCGTTGCTGACCGAGACTCCGCGGCCACACCATCCGATCGTGCTGGGTGCGCTGGTCGGCGTCGCCGGTGGCTCGCCGTACGACGCCGCGATGGCGGTGGCCTATTTGTCGGTGAGCGGTCCGGCGAGTGCGGCGGTGCGGCTGCTCGGGCTGGATCCCTTTGCCGTCAACGCCGTCGTGGCGCGGCTCGACCTGCACTCGGTTTGTGCGGAGGCGGCGGCCGTGGCGGGGGACGACCCGGCGTCGCTGCCGTCGCCGGGGTCGCCCGCGTTGGATCTGTTCGCCGAGGCGCACGCCCGGCATCACCAGGAAGAGGTGCGTCTCTTTGCCAGCTGAAGGCCACGGCCACGGTCACTTCCACGAGGTCAACTTCGACCCGACGGCCACCGAACCCGACCACTACGACGCGGCACCCACCGCGGGCCGCGCGTACCGGATCGGCATCGGCGGCCCGGTCGGCTCCGGCAAGACGGCGCTGACCGCGGCGCTGTGCCGCGCTTTGGGCGACGAGATCGACCTCGCCGTGGTGACGAACGACATCTACACGACCGAGGACGCGGACTTCCTGCGCCGGGCCGGTGTCCTCGACCCGGCGCGGATCGAGGCGGTGCAGACGGGCGCGTGCCCGCACACGGCGATCCGCGACGACATCACCGCGAACCTCGACGCCGTCGAGCGGCTGGAAGAGAAGTTCCCCGGCCTGGACCTGGTGATCATCGAAAGCGGCGGCGACAACCTGACCGCGGTGTTCAGCCGCGGCTTGGCCGACAGCCAGATCTTCGTGGTCGACGTCGCCGGTGGCGACAAGGTGCCGCGCAAGGGCGGCCCCGGCGTCACGACGGCGGACCTGCTGGTGATCAACAAGATCGACATCGCGCACCTGGTCGGCGCGGACATGGAGGTGATGACGTCGGACGCGCACCGGATGCGCGGCTCGCTGCCGGTCATCACGCAGTCCCTTGTGGACACTCCGGACGCGCCGGCGGTCGCCGATTGGGTGCGTTCGCTGCTGTGAAGGCCCACGCCCGCCTGACCGCGTGTTTCGACGGCTCGCGCACGGTGCTGCGGGAGCTGCGGTCGATGGCGCCGCTGACGTTGTTCCCGCGGCGGCGTTCCGGTGCGACGGCGGTGGTGCACCTGGTCAACTCGGCGACCTCGCCGTTGGGTGGCGACGACCTGCTGCTCTCGGTGCGGGTCGGCCCGGGTGCGTCCCTGCGGATTTCCGGCGTCGCGGCGACGCTGGCCCTGCCCGGCCTCCACGGCGAAGGTTCCCTGTCCACAGTGGACGTCGTGGTGGAGGAGGGCGGCTCGCTGGAGTACCTGCCGGAGCCGACGGTGATCACCGCACGGGCGCGGCACACCGCCGCGTTCCGGGCGGCGCTGGCGTCCGACGCGTACCTGCACACGCGCGAAGTGCTGGTGCTGGGGCGGGCCGGCGAGAGCCCCGGGACGCTGACGTCCGCCCAGCACGTCACGCGGGGTTCGGTGCCGGTGCTGCGTCAGACGCTTTCGATCGGGTCGGCGCTGGACGGGAGCCTGGCGGTGCTGGCGGGCCGCCGGGTGCTGGCGACGGACCTGGTGGTCGGCGGGCCGGAACTGCCGGCGGCGTCGGGCGAGTGGTGGTCCCGCAGCCCCCTCGCCGCGGGCGGCACCCTCGTGACTTCCCTGGCCCCGGACGCCGTCACGGCCCTGGCGCCGCTCTGAGCAGCCCCCGATTTCCACGCTACCCGAGGGCACCGACAGTTCCGTCCAGGTCCGTGAAGGCCTCCTTCCCGGCTCTTATGGCCGGGAAGGAGGCCTTCACGGCTTTTCAGAACTTCGTGCCCAGCCAGGTCATCGCGACCGGGCCGCCGATCGAGACCCCGCCGATGTGTTCCAGCAGCGGGAACTCCTGCCAGGTGACCGCCGCGCCCAATGCCTGCCAGCGGTCCCGCAACGCCGTTCCGACGCTGAAGGGAATCAGCTCGTCGAGTGTCCCGTGGTAGAGGTAGACCGGTGCTTTCGGCTTCACCGTGCCCAGGTAGTTCTCCGCCAGCCGGGCCTGCCAGTGCGGCTCGTGGATCGGGTCCGGCACCGTCACGAAGTCCCGCAGGTGGGCGAACGGCGCCGCCGCGCCCAGCTCGATCGTGCACGCCTGCGACACCTGGGCCACCGCCGCGCGGCCGCGGTCGTTCAAAATGGACTCGAACGGCACGTCCGGGTACGCCGCCGCGAAACCGGTTGCCGCGCCGAGGACCAGGCCGAACGCCGGGCCGCCGTCGTTGGCCGCGAACACCGCGTTCAGGTCCGCCGGGACCCCGCCGGCCGCCACCCCCACCACGTTCAGTTCCGGTGCGTACGTGCCCTGCAGCTCGGCCGCCCAGGCCGCCGCCTGGCCGCCCTGCGAGTAGCCGAAAACGCCCACCGGGCCGGCGGGGGACAGCCCCGCACCGGTCACCCGGGAAGCGGCGCGAGCCGCGTCGAGCACCGCCCGGCCTTCGGACTGCCCGACCGCGTAGGTGTGCGTTCCCGGCGTGCCGAGGCCTTCGTAGTCGGTGACCACGACGGCCCAGCCCTGCGACAACGCCTGCGCCAGCAGCGCGCTCTCGTTCTCGATGCCGTGGGCGAGGAGGTTCGACGGCGCGCACTGGTCGCCGAGGCCGTGCGTGCCCACCGCGTACGTGATCAGCGGACGCGGGCCGCCGCGCAACCACGGCGTCGGCGGCACGAGCAGCGTGCCGGAGACGGCGTCCGGCTCGCCGGTCGCCGATGTCGAGCGGTAGAGGAGGTGCCAGGCCTTGACCGGGGCGGGGAACGGGCCGACGAACACCGTCGTCGGCCGCGCTTCCAGGAGGACCCCCGGATCCGCGTGCGCCGCGGGTGCGGCCGTCACGAAAAGGAGGGCGACAGCGACCAGTAACCGACGAAGCATCATTGCCTCCGGCTGTTTTGGTAATCGAAGTTTTCACAAACTAGCCAGCCCCAGTAGGATCTGGCAATCCCTCAGAAGGAGGAGACGAACCGGTGGCTCGCACGTACGGCGGCGTCGCACCCGAGCAGCGTCGCGCGGACCGCCGGGAGCGGCTGCTCACGGCCGGCCTCGAGCTGTTCACCTCGGCCGGCTTCCGGCACACCAAGATCACCGAGGTGTGCGCGCGGGCCGGGGTGTCGACGCGGAACTTCTACGAAGAGTTCTCCGGCAAGGAGGACATGCTGCGCACCCTCCACGACCGGATCAACAGCCTCGCGCTCCACCACGTCACGGCCGCGCTCGACAAGGTCGCCGATGCCGACGCCATGACCCGGATCGCCACGCTGCTCGACGTCTTCATCGACACGGTCACCGTGGACCCCCGGCTGCCGCGGCTCAACTACGTCGAGGCGGTCGGCGTCAGCGCGGAGCTGGAGCAGCAGCACCAGATCTGGGTCGACCGCTGGGCGACGTTCATCGAGACGGAGGCGCGCCGCGCCGCGCGGCACGGCGTCGCGCCCGACCGCGACTACCGGCTGACGGCGATCGCGCTGGTCGGAGCGGCCACCGGGCTGCTGCGCGAGTGGCAGGCGCACGAGCCGCCGCTGCCGGTGGAGGACGTCGGCGCGGAGCTGCGCGCGCTGATGCTGGCGGCCATCATGCGGCCCGGAAAAATCTTGGAAAAGCCGGGCAACCCCGGCGCACCCACCGGCGTGGAACAGTCGAGCCGGGAGGGGGAATTGGGGGGAAGCCGGCTCACGTGAGGGCCCTTGACCGGCGACGCCGGGTAAGGGCCCTCACGGACATCACGCAGTGCGGACGGTCGGCAGGCCGAGCGAGACCGGGCCGGACGTCTGGCAGACGTCGTGGCACGTGTTGTCGAGCGTGCAGCAGAGCGAGCAGATCGGGCCGTCCTGCTTCGCGCAGTCCGCGACGTCCGGCAGCTCGTACGGATCACCGCAGGCCGAGCAGGTGTGCGTCGCGCGCAGGTCGACGTCCTTGTCCGGCCCGGCGACCGTGTTCGGCCGCGCGAGGTAGTACTTGCCTTTCGTGGCCACGGCCAGCACCGGCACCAGGACGACGGCGATGACCAGCGCGAGCAGCGGGCTGAACGCGGCCAGGAACTGCCCGAACGCGCCGAAGTACGCCACGATCGACACCGCCGACGCGACGACCATCGAACCGAACCCGACCGGGTTGATCTTGTGCAGGTAGGCCCGCTTGAACTCGATGTAGCGCGGCGAGAGCCCCAGCGGCTTGGCGATCACCAGGTCGGCGCAGACGGCACCGATCCACGCGATGGCGACGTTCGAGTAGAAGCCGAGGATCTTGTTCAGGAAGCCGAACGCGCCGAACTCCATCAGTGCGAGCGCGATCCCGCAGTTGACCAGCACGTACCAGACCCGGCCGGGGTGCTTGTGCAGCACGCGGGAGAAGAAGTTCGCGAACGACAGCGAGCCGGAGTAGGCGTTGGTGGTGTTGATCTTGATCTGCGAGACGACGACGAACAGCGCGGCGAACGTCAGTGCCACCGGCCCGAGCGCCGGCTTCACCGCTTCGAGGTACGGCGCGATCGGCTCGAGCGCGTGCGTCTTTCCGACGACACCGAGCGCGAGGAACGCCAGCAGCGCGCCACCGATCTGCTTCGCGGCGCCGAGGATCACCCAGCCGGGGCCGGCGGCGAGCACGGCGGCCCACCACGCCCGCTTGTTCTCGGCCGTCTTCTCCGGCATGAACCGCAGGTAGTCGGCCTGCTCGCCGATCTGCCCGATCAGCGACAGGGCGACGCCCATGCCGAAGCCGAACCCGATCGCGGAGAACCCGGCGCCGGCGCCCTCGGTGCCCCCGAAGTGGGTGAACTCGGCGAACTTGCCGGGCTCCCGGACCAGCACGACGACGAACGGCAGCACCAGCCCGGCGATCCACAGCGGCTGCGTCCAGGTCTGCATCTTCGCGACCGCGCCCATGCCGTAGAGCGCGAAGGGCAGGACGATGAGCGTCGCGAGCAGGTAGCCGATCGGCAGCGGGATGCCGAGGGCGAGCTCGAACGCCTGGCCCATGATCGAGCCTTCGAGCGAGAAGAAGATGACCGTGAAGCTCGCGTAGACCAGCGACGTCAGCGTCGACCCGAAGTAGCCGAAGCCGGCTCCGCGGGTCAGCAGGTCCATGTCCACCCCGGACTTCGCGCAGGCGGCCGCGATGGGCACGCCGGTCACGAAGATGACGACGGCCGCGGCGAGGATGGCCAGCACACCGGACGTGAAGCCGTAGGAGAGGACGATGCTGGCGCCGATCGCGAAGTCGGCGAGGTAGGCGATGCCGCCCAGCGCCGTCGTCGCGACCACGAACGGGGACCATTTCCGGAACGAGTGGGCGGCGAAGCGCAGTGAGTAGTCCTCGCGGTTCTCGTTGGCCGCGAGCGGGGCGTACCGGCGTTTCGGCGGGGTCTTTTCGGCGTTCGACAGCGTCTCGGTCATGCCTGCCTCCGAGGTGGTGGGGAACGGGCCGAAGGTAGGTCTTTCCTGTATCGATCCTGGTCCAGCGGGTAACGCGGGGGTTACGGCTTGTTGTCCTGCGGTTACGGCCCGGGGTGGCGGGTGTCACCGTTCTGTGGGTTCCGCCGCAGCTCGGAAGGCCCTAACGTGCTCAGAGCCGAAGTCGACTGATGCCCCGACCGGGCGTGGAGGTTTGGCGATGATGCCGGAGATCAAGGACCAGGTGGAAGACGCCGTCGTGCGCCTGCCGGGGATGCGCGTCGCCTACGACGGCGCGGCGTTCGACGAATCCGCGTTGGCGGCCACCTGGACCGATCAGCTGCAGGGCTGGCTGAACCAGGCCGTCGCCGCGGGAATCCCCGAGCCGAACGCGATGGTGCTGGCGACGGCGGACGCGGAAGGCCGCCCGTCGTCCCGAACGGTGCTGTGCAAGGGCCTCGACGAGCGCGGGGTCGTGTTCTACACGAACTACACGTCGGCGAAGAGCCACGACCTGACGGCGACTCGCTATGCGTCGGTGACGTTCCCCTGGTACGCGCTGCACCGCCAGGTCCATGTGCGTGGTGAGGTCGAGAAGGTCGGGGTCAAGGAGACCGCCGAGTACTGGGCCCAGCGTCCCCGTGGTTCCCAGTTGGGGGCGTGGGCTTCGCCGCAGTCGCGGGTGGTCGACGGCCGGCGGGCGCTGGACAACGCGCTGCACGGGATCGAGCGGCGGTTCGCGGACGTCGAGCGGATTCCGGCGCCACCGCACTGGGGTGGGTGGCGGATCCGGCCCGATCTCGTGGAGTTCTGGCAGGGGCGGGAGGACCGGATGCACGACCGGTTGCGGTATGTGCGGACCGATGACGGGTGGCACGTCGAGCGCGTCGCGCCCTGAGTTTTCTTTGCTGGTGGTCCGCCACCCCGAAGCCCGATTGTGACTACGGACGGTAGTACCGCGTCAAGGCGGGAAAGCGTGCCTTGACCCGGCACTACCGTCCGTGTTTTCGGCTTCGTATCGGGGTTGCGGGAGGGGCCTGGGCGGTGGTCGGCTGTGCTGTCAGCGTGCGGTTCACGCCGGTGAGCCCCAAACGCCCCAATGTGGCGTTGGGTGCGTTGGATGCACCCAATGTGGCGTTCGGTGCGTTGGACGCAACCAACGCCACATTGGGGCGCTTCTGTCCGGGCGAGGTAAATCA
>NZ_JBFACT010000063.1:0-53132 GCF_040640995.1 Amycolatopsis sp. NPDC021455
CTCCTCGCCCCCGCGCGCGCCTCGGGCCCTCCCTTGCCGCTCCTGTATACCGGGCCCGCCCCCCGCCCCCCCCCCCCCCGCGGCGGGGGGGGGGGGGCCCCCCCCCCCCCCCAACGCCACATTGGGGCGCTGGGGGCCGGGACCGCGCGGTCGCGCCGGCCCGGCCAGGTTCGCGTGAACGCTCGCGGGGGCTGCGGGCAACAGGGGGCATGCAGGTGATCCAAGAAGGCGCCGAGGTCTGGGGCGACGACCGTCCCGACCTCGGCGGCCTCGATCCCGGGCCGGCGTTCGCCCGGCTCTTCGACGTCCACGCCCCGCAGCTGCGCCGGTACCTCGCACGGCGCGTCGGGCCCGAAACCGCGAACGACCTCGTCGCCGAGACGTTCCTCGTGGCCCTGCGCCGCCGGGAGAGCTACCGGCCCGAGCTCGGCACGGCCCGCTCGTGGCTCTACGGCATCGCGACCAACCTGGTGCGTCACCAGGTGCGTTCCGAGCTGCGGGGCCTGCAGGCCACCGCGCGGCTCGCGCACGCCGGCGAGCTGAGCCACGCGGCACACGACGGCCGCGTCGCCGAGCAGGTCGACGCGCAGACGCGGGCGGCGCAGCTGGCCGGGGCGCTGGCGCAGCTCAGCCCGGCCGACCGCGACACGCTGCTGCTGGTGTCGTGGGCCGGGCTCGACCCCGCCGAGGTCGCGCAGGTCCTCGGCATCCCGCCGGGGACCGTCCGGTCCCGGCTGCACCGGATCCGGCGCTGGCTGCGGACCAATGCTCCGGCTCAGAACACGAAGGAGGCGCAGACCCCGTGACCGAGAAGAACGTCCACCCGATCTGGTCCGACGCCGAGCTGGACGCGGCCCTCGCGGACCTCCACGCCGACCCGGGTCCCGCCGACGGCCTCGCCTTCGCGCGGGCGTCGCTGGTGGCGGCGGCCGGCACGCCGCTCGACCAAGCACCCTTTCAGCAGGCACCGCCGGCACCGCGGAAGTCCCGTGGCTCGTGGCGCTGGATCTCGGTGGCGGCCGCCGTCGCCGCGCTGACCGCCGGCCTGATCGTCGTCACCGACCACAGCTCCACCCCGGTCAGCCCGGCCGCCACGGCTCAGGCCCCGGGGCTCGACCAGCTGAAGGGCGTCGACCTGCCGGTCGGCTCGGCCGGTTTCTTCCACACGGTCATCTCCTTCTGGGGCGTCAGCGACCGGACACCCGACGGGAAGCCGACCCGCTACCTGGGCACGCAGACCGACACGTGGGTGGCGGTCGACACGGCCGCGAAGTGGCGCCGGCATTCCTGGTTCACGAACAGCCCGGCCGGCCTGCAGGTCCCCGCGCCGCACCAGGAGCCGGTGCCGTCGAAGACGACCGACGAGACCGGCCCCGGCGGGATGTTCCCCGCGGTCGAGGACCACTACAAAGGCCAGAACTTCCAGGGCTCGTGGGAGACCCCGACCGCACCGTTCCTCGCCGCCCTGCCCGCCGACGTCAAGGTGCTGCGCGAGCGGCTCGTCAACGACCAGGGCTCGATGTCGAGCGAGCTGTACCCGGGCAAGCCGAACAGCCCGGGCACGGCGATCCAGATGGTGCGGCAGGTGCTGGAACTCGGCGTGCTCCGCGGCAATGTCCGGGTCGCGCTCTGGCGCGCGCTGGCCCAGGTGCCCGGCATCGTGACCACCCCGGGCAAAGCGGGCCCGGACGGCCGGATCGGCATCGGGTTCACGGCGGACGGCACCGGCGAGACGCTCATCGCCGACCCGGAGTCGGCCCAGCTCATCGGTTACACACTGCCCCAGAAATCGTCGATCAAGCCGAAGGCGACGACCACCACGAGCCCGTCGAGCACGACCGGCTCCAGCACGATGACCACCCAGGCGGCTCCGGAACCCACCGGATCACCGCAGAACGAACTCGAGACGATCTACAAGTACTCGTGGACCCAGACCGACCGATGACCTGCCGGCCGGAGGGCGCTCCTGGGGGTGCGTCCTCCGGTCATCGGGCGTGGCTGGCCGCGTTCAGCGCGTCGGCGACGTTCGACACCTCCAGCACCCGGATCCCCGCCGGCGGCTTGCCCGAATCCGGCGGCACCAGCGCGTGTGTGAACCCCAGCCGCGCCGCCTCGGCGAGGCGCCGTCCCACGCTCGGCACCCGCCGGATCTCCCCGGCCAGCCCGACCTCGCCCACCGACACCAGCCGCGGCGACAGGGCGACGTCCTCGAAGCTCGACGTCAGCGCCAGCACCAGGGCCAGGTCGATGCCCGGTTCGGTGATCTTCATGCCGCCGACCGTGGCCGCGTAGACGTCCTTGTCGCCGAGCTTCAGCCCGCCGCGCTTCTCCAGCACCGCCAGGACCATCGCCACCCGCGCGGAGTCGAGGCCGCTGACCGCCCGCCGCGGCTGGGGCGCCGACGTCGCCGACACCAGCGCCTGGACCTCGCCGAGCAACGGCCGCTTGCCTTCCAGCGACACCGTGATCGCCGTGCCGGACACCGCCTCCTCCGTGCGGCTGATGAACAGCCCGGACGGGTCCGGTACCCCGACGATGCCTTCTTCCTGCAGCTCGAAGCAGCCGATCTCGTCGGCGGCGCCGAAGCGGTTCTTGATGCCGCGGACCATCCGCAGCGTCGAGTGCTTGTCGCCCTCGAACTGCAGCACGACGTCCACCAGGTGCTCAAGCACGCGCGGGCCGGCGACCGAACCGTCCTTCGTGACGTGCCCCACGAGCACGACCGGCAGCCCGCGCTCCTTCGCCAGCGCGACCAGCCCGGAGGTCACCGCGCGGACCTGCGTCACGCCGCCTGGTGAGCCGTCGACCTGCGGGGACGCCATCGTCTGCACCGAGTCGACGATCAGCACGCCCGGCTTGACGTCGTCGACGTGCCCGAGGATGGCCGAGAGGTCGCTCTCGGCGGCCAGGTACATCCGGTCGTGGACGTTCCCTGTTCGCTCAGCGCGCAACCGGACCTGACCCGCGGACTCCTCACCCGTGACGTACAGCGACCGGTCGACGGTCTTCGCCCACTGGTAGGCCACCTCGAGCAGCAAGGTCGACTTGCCGACACCGGGCTCACCCGCGAGCAGCACCACCGCGCCCGGCACCAGGCCGCCGCCCAGCACCCGGTCGAGCTCGGAGACGCCGGTGCGGCGCGCCCGCGCGGCCTCGACGTCGACCTCGCCGATCGGCCGCGCCGGAGCGCTCGGCGCCCCGGCCGCGACGCGCTGGATGGCCGGCTTGACCGGCGCCCCGCGCTCCTCGAACGAGCCCCACTCCTGGCACTCCGGACACCGGCCCAGCCACTTGGCCGCTTCGTAACCGCAGCTTCCGCAGCGGTAGGTGGTCCCCTTCTTCACCCCGCGAGGCTATCGGCGACCACCGACAAAACCGGGGACCTACTCCTTGACGTGCGCCGGCGCCGCCACGGGCAGCTCGACGGTGACCGCCCCGGCGTTCTTGAAGACGAACGTGACCTTGATGACCTGACCCGGCCACAGCGGCTGCTTCAGCGCGGCGAGCGTCACCGTGCCCTGGCCGACCTTCTCGGGCGCGGTCGGCGTCGCGGCGCCGGTCGACGGGACCTCGGACGTCTGGCTCGCGGTGGAGCTGCCCGGGGTGTTGGTCGCCGAGCTGGTGCCGGTCGGGGTGGACGGCGACGTCGGCGTGCCCGACGACGAGGTCGGCGTGGCCGGGGGTGTGGTCTGCACCTCGTTGGTGGACTCGACGGCGTCGTCCGGGCCGATCACGAGGGAGTGGGCCGCGACGACGTCCTTGGCGCCGGCGATGGTCGCCTGGCCGCCGCCCTCGGTCGTCACCGAGACGAGCGAGTCGTCGCGGGTGCCGAGGTTCACGATCGTCAGGGTCAGCGCCGGGGTCGCGCCGGCCGGGTAGCCCGGGCCGGAAGTCGGGTACTGCACCGCGGCGTCACGCAGCGCGATGTCCTTGACCTGGGCGTGCGTACCGTTCACCGCGGCCTGCTGCGTCGCGGTCTGGGTGATCTGACCGGCCCCGCATCCGGCGAGCACGAGCGCGGCACCGAGGGCCAGCGCGGCCGCGCCGAGCACCCGGCGATTCTGCAGCCTCACGTCGCAGTCCTTCCCTTTTCACGGCCTCGTCACCGCGAAGACTAGCCGGGGGCGATCACCCGGGCGGAACCGGTGTGCGTTGCCGCGGCACGGCGCCCAAGATCAACCGTCCACAAAGGATTTCGGGGCCTGTGACGAAACGCTTCCCCGCTACCAGCGTGAGCACGGGGGTCCGACGTTTGTCAACCCCCGCTCAGGCCGCTGACCTGCGAGGACGAGTCCGGCCCGCTAGGTGGGCACTGGCGGACCGTGCTAGGATGGAGTCAGCGAAAGGGGCAGAGGACACATGGTTTTCAAGGTCGGAGAGACCGTCGTCTACCCGCACCACGGTGCCGCACTCATCGAAGCCATCGAGACCCGCGTGATCAAGGGCGAGGAAAAGAAGTACCTCGTCCTCAAGGTCGCGCAAGGGGATCTCACGGTTCGCGTGCCCGCAGACAACGCCGAAATCGTCGGCGTCCGCGATGTCGTCGGGCAAGAAGGACTGGACAAGGTCTTCGACGTTCTGCGTGCTCCGCACACCGAGGAGCCCACCAACTGGTCTCGTCGGTACAAGGCCAACCTCGAGAAGCTCGCCTCCGGCGATGTGAACAAGGTGGCCGAAGTGGTGCGCGACCTCTGGCGGCGAGAGAAGGACCGCGGGCTTTCGGCAGGTGAGAAGCGCATGCTTGCCAAGGCGCGGCAAATTCTGGTCAGCGAGCTCGCGCTCGCGGAGGGCACCGACGAGGACAAGGCTGAGGTCCTCCTCGACGAAGTTCTGGAAACCGCGACGGTCTGAGCCCGGGCCATCCCACTCGACGGGCGGGTGGGTGCCTCTACGATCGCGTACCGATGAATGTCGTCGCGATCGTGACCGTCGCACATCATGCCTCCGACGGAGAGCTTGCTCTCACGCCGGTCCATGGTGAGGCGCTACTCACGCACACCGTGCGGGGGCTGCTCGACGTGCCGGAAATCTCCTCGGTGCTCGTGGCGGCCCCCCAGCGGTGTGCGTCGTCGTTTTCCGAGGCCCTTCGCGGCCTCGGCTGCCGGGTGATCCCCGGCTCGCTCCGGCAGGCCTTCGCCGCCGTCGGGCCCGAGCTGTCCCCTGACTCCGTTGTACTCCTACACGACGCTCTGCGGGCTTTCGTTCATGCGCAAACGGTGCGTGACGCGGTGTTCGCGATCCGTGACGGCGCGTCGGTCGTCGTCCCGGTGCTGCCGATGGCCGACACGGTGAAGGTGACCGACGAGAAGTCGCTGCTCCTCGGCACGGAGGACCGGTCACGGCTGCGCACCATCCAGACGCCGATCGGCTTCACGCTCCCGGCGTTCCGCTCGGTGGAGTCGCTCGACGCGCTGGACCTCGCGGGAGCGGCGACGGTCCCCGGCCATGCGGACGCGATGCGCGTCACCACGGAGTTCGAGCTGTCCCTGGCCGAGGCGATCGCGGCGGCACCGAAGAACGAGGAGACGCTGTGAGGATCGGCAACGGAGTCGACGTCCACCCGGTGGAGCCGGGCCGCGAATGCTGGATGGCGGGGCTGCTGTGGCCCGACGCGGACGGCTGCGCGGGCCACTCGGACGGCGACGTCGCGGCGCACGCGCTGTGCGACGCGCTGCTGTCGGCGGCGGGGCTGGGCGACCTCGGCGCGGTGTTCGGCACGGGCGACCCCCGCATGGACGGCGCCCACGGGGCGGACATGCTCGCCGAGGTCAGGAGCCTGATCGAGGCTGCGGGCTGGCGAGTCGGCAACGCTTCGGTCCAGATCGTCGGCAACGCGCCGCGCGTGGGCAAGCGGCGCGAGGAGGCGCAAAAGGTGCTGTCGGAGGCGGTGGGCGGCCCGGTGAGCGTCTCCGGGACGACGTCGGACGGCCTGGGCCTGACGGGCCGCGGCGAGGGCATCGCGGCCTTCGCGACCGCGTTGCTGCTCGCGGCGGAATAGGCCCACGCCGGCGCCGGTTCGCCGTGATATGGCCCTCACTCTGCCGGACGCCGTCCGCGCCCTGATCGACGGGAAGAACTTCGCCACGGTCGCCACCCTCGACCCCGACGGCGGCCCGCAGACCTCCGTCGTCTGGGTCGGCCTCGACGACGGTGACCTCGTCTTCAGCGCCACCGAAGACCGCCGGAAGGTCCGCAACCTGCGGCGCGACCCGCGCATCAGCGTCTCCATCACCGACGCCGAGAACCCCTACCGGCACACCCAGCTGCGCGGCCGGGTCACGATCACCCCGGACCCCGGCAAGACCCTCCCGAAGACCCTGAGCCACAAGTACCTCGCCCAGGACCCGCCGCCCGACGGCGACGACGTCCAGCGGGTGGTCGTGCGCCTGAAAGCCGAGAAAATCGCCGGCAACGTGAAATAGGGTCCAGACCATGGGTGTGACTTTCAACGAAGCCACGAAGGCGCTCTTCGACGGCAAGAACTTCCCGGTCATCGCGACCATCAACGCCGACGGCTCGGTCCAGACCTCCGTCGTCTGGGCCAAGCGGGACGGCGACACCGTGCTCTTCGCCACCGTCCGCGGGCGCCTCAAGGAGCGGAACATGCAGCGTGACCCGCGCGTCTCGCTGTCGGTGTTCGACCTCGAGGACCCGCTCAAGTACGTGGAGATCCGCGGCCGCGCCGAGATCACCGAGGAGGGCGGCCGCGAGCTGATCAACGAGCTCTCGCACAAGTACGACGGCAAGGACTTCCGCACCGAGCCGCCCGAGGTCGTCCGGGTGGTCGTGCGCGTGGTCCCGGAGAAGATCACGGGCTACGCGGCGTGACGTGACGCGGATCGCGGGCGCCGCTCGAGCGCCCGCGCTCTCGCTAGGCTGAACGCCATGACGATCAGGGCCGTGTTGTTCGACTTCTCCGGCACGTTGTTCCGGCTCGAGCAGGACGAGTCCTGGCTCACCGAACTGACGAACCACAACGGCGATCCGCTCGACATCGAGGCGCAGGCCGAGCTGATGCGCCGGATGACCGCCCCGGTCGGGCAGGTCGTCGAGCTCGACGCGGAGCACCTGCACGCCTGGCACCACCGCGACCGCGACCCGGACCTGCACCGGAAGGTCTACCTCGAGGTGCTCAAGAAGTCCGGTGTCCCGCGCGCCGACCAAGCGAAGGCGCTCTACGACCGGCTCATCGATCCCAGCCAGTGGACGCCGTACCCGGACACCGAAGCCGCGTTGAAGGCCACCGCCGAGCGGGGGCTGAAGGTCGGCGTGCTGAGCAACATCGCCTTCGACATCCGGCCCGCCTTCACCGCCCGCGGCTGGGACGCCTACGTCGACGAATTCGTGCTGTCCTTCGAGGTCGGCGCGGTCAAGCCCGAGCTGGAGATCTTCCGCAAGGCCGTCGAGGCCCTCGGCGTCCCGGCCGCCGAGACGCTGATGGTCGGCGACAGCGAGGAGGCCGACGGCGGCGCCCGCGCGCTCGGCTGCGAGTTCGCGCTGGTCGACCCGCTGCCCACGGCCGACCGGCCGGACGCCCTGCTCACGGCGTTACGCGGGTTCGGCGTGGCTTGAGGGTCTGCGACATCCCTCACGTCCGACCCCGTACCCTTTGAGGGTGACCCTTCACCTTTTCGACACGGCGACCCGGAGCGTACGGGAGTTCCACCCCGTCCGTAGCGGAACGGCGTCGATCTACGTGTGTGGGGCCACCGTGCAGGGCGTACCGCACATCGGGCACGTCCGCGGCGTCCTGAACTACGACGTCCTGCGCCGCTGGCTCGTCCACAGTGGACTGGACGTGCTGCTGGTCCGCAACGTCACGGACATCGACGACAAGATCCTGACCAAGGCCGCCGAGAACGAGCGGCCCTGGTGGGAGTGGGGTGCGACGCACGAGCGCGCCTTCGAGACCGCGTACGAGCAACTGGGCTGCCTGCCGCCGTCGATCAACCCGCGCGCGACCGGGCACGTCACCCAGATGGTCGAGCTGATGGAACGCCTCATCGAGAGCGGCCACGGCTACGTCGCGGACGGCGATGTCTACTTCTCGGTGAAGTCGTTCGACGACTACGGCAAGCTCTCCGGCCAGGTCCTGGAGGACGTCCAGCAGGGCGAGACGCCGACGCGCGGCAAGCGCGACCCGCGCGACTTCACCATGTGGAAGAGCGCGAAACCGGGCGAGCCGTCGTGGCCGACGCCGTGGGGACAGGGCCGGCCGGGCTGGCACCTGGAGTGCTCGGCGATGGCGACGGCGTACCTCGGCGCGGAGTTCGACATCCACGGCGGTGGCATCGACCTGGTCTTCCCGCACCACGAGAACGAGCGCGCCCAGTCCAACGCGGCGGGCGACCCGTTCGCGCGGTTCTGGCTGCACAACGCGTGGGTGACCATGTCGGGCGAGAAGATGTCGAAGTCGCTCGGGAACACCGTGTCGATCCCGGCGATGCTGGAGCGCTATCGGGCGCCGGAGCTGCGGTACTACCTGGTCCAGCCGCACTACCGGTCGACCGTCGAGTACTCCGACGCCGCGGTCTCCGAGGCCGCTCAGGGCTATCGGCGGATCGAGACGTTCCTACGCCGCGCCGCGCAGTCGGGCGCGGTGACGCTGGGCACGATCCCCGAGGCGTTCGCGAACGCGCTCGACGACGACCTCGCCACCCCGCAGGCGTTCGCCGTGGTCCACACCACGGTCCGGGACGGTAACGCCGCCCTCGACGCGGGCGACACCCCCAAGGCACTCGAACTCGCCGCGGCCGTCCGCGCGATGACCGACGTGCTCGGCCTCGACCCGCTGTCCGCGCGCTGGTCGGAGGCGGGCGGTTCCGAAACGCCCACCAAGGAGGCGCTGTCCCGGCTCGTCGAGGGGCTGCTGGCCGAGCGTCAGCAGGCCCGGGCCGAGAAGGACTTCGCCCGCGCGGACGCCGCCCGTGACCGCCTCTCGCAGGCGGGCATCGTGGTGGAGGACACCCCCAACGGTCCTCAGTGGACTGTGAAGTCCGACTGAACCGCTTTCTACGCAAGGAACTTTCACGATGGCAGGCAACTCGCGGCGCCAGGGCGCGATCCGCAAGGCGGGCACCAAGAAGGGTGCCGTCGTCGGCTCGGGCGGTCAGCGCCGCAAGGCCCTCGAAGGCAAGGGCCCGACCCCGAAGGCGGAGGACCGCCCCGGGCACAAGGCCTACCGCCAGGCGAACGCCCAGACCAAGCGCGACCAGGCCCGGCAGCGGAAGGCCGACAAGCCGGAGCTGATCGCCGGGCGCAACCCGGTGGTGGAGGCGCTGCGCGCGGACGTCCCGGGCACGGCGCTGTACGTCGCGCTGAACATCGACATCGACGAGCGCGTCAACGAGGCCGTCCGGCTGGCCGGCGACAAGGGCATCTCGATCCTGGAGATCCCGCGCGAGGAGCTGGACCGCAAGACGAACCGGGCCATGCACCAGGGCCTGGGCCTGCAGGTCCCGCCGTTCGAGTACGCCCACCCGGACGACCTGATGGCGGTGGCCCGCAACTCGGGGCAGACGCCCCTGTTCGTCGCGCTCGACGGCGTCACCGACCCGCGCAACCTCGGCGCGGTGATCCGCTCGGCGGCGGCGTTCGGCGCGCAGGGCGTGCTGCTGCCGGAGCGGCGCAGCGCGGGCATGACGGCGGTGGCGTGGCGGACGAGCGCGGGCACGGCGGCGAAGCTGCCGATCGCGGTGGCGACGAACCTGACGCGGCAGCTCAAGGCGTGGGCGAACGAGGGCCTGATGCTGGTCGGCCTGGACGCCGACGGCTCGGTGGACATCGACGAGCTGGAGCTGGCGGCGGACCCGCTGGTCATCGTCCTGGGCTCGGAGGGCCGCGGCCTGTCGCGCCTGGTCCGCGAGACGTGTGACGCGACGGTGTCGATCCCGATGGCGGCGGGCGTGGAGTCCCTGAACGCGTCCGTGGCGGCGGGTGTGCTGCTCGCCGAGGTGGCGCGGCGCCGCCGTGCCGCCGGGCGGGTCTGACACCACCACCCGGTCGGGTTAAGGTCACCGTCGGATAAACCGAGGGGACCCGATGTCGTTCGTTTCGCCGCTCTTCCTGTGGTACTTCATGCCGGCGGTGCTCATCGCCGTGCTGGTGTGCCCGCGGACCTGGCGAAACGGCATCATCGCGGTCGGCAGCCTGCTGTTCTACACGATCGGCGCCGGGGCGTTCGTCTTCCTGCTGCTGGGCTGCATGGTGGTCAACTTCCTGGCGGGCCCGCTGCTGGCGCCGAGCCCCTGGGACGTCCACGGAGTGCGGCGGCGCCGGATCCTGATCGCGGTGGTCTCGCTCGACGTCGCGGTGCTGCTGATCTGGAAGTACGCGGGGTTCGCGACGCAGCAGATAGCGGCGGTGGCGCACTGGTTCGGCGGCAGCGTGCCGGTGGCGAGCCTGGTGGTGCCGATCGGCATCTCGTTCTACACGTTCCACCACATTTCGTACGTGGTCGACATCTACCGAGGCGAGCGCCAGGCCCTGCGCAACCCGGTGTCGTTCGCGGCGTACATCGCGATGTTCCCGCAGCTGGTGGCGGGCCCGATCGTCAGATACCGAGAGATCGCCGACCAGCTCCCGCAGCTGCGTTCGCATCGTTTGGACGACATCGCGGCGGGCTTCCCCAGGTTCGCGCTGGGCCTGTGCAAGAAGACGATCATCGCGGACTCGCTGGGCCCCCTGGTGGAGGCGTGCTTCAAGGTCCCCCCGGACCAGATGACCTTCGCAACGGCCTGGCTCGGCGCGATCGGCTACACGCTCCAGCTGTTCTTCGACTTTTCCGGCTATTCGGACATGGCGATCGGCCTGGGCCGCATGCTGGGCTTCCGGCTGCCGGAGAACTTCGCGAGGCCGTATTCCTCGGTGACGATCACGGAGTTCTGGCGCCGCTGGCACATGAGCTTGAGCCGCTGGTTCCGCGACTACGTGTACATCCCCCTGGGCGGCAACCGCCACGGCGCGGCCCAGACGTACCGGAACCTGTGCATAGTGTTCGTGCTGACGGGCTTCTGGCACGGAGCACAGTGGACGTTCCTGGTGTGGGGCTGCTACCACGGCGCACTGCTGGTGATCGAGCGCCGCTTCGGCTTCGACCTGGACCCGGCGGTCCGCTGGAAGCGGTATCTCCGCCGAGCCCTCACGATGCTCCTGGTGGTGTTCGGCTGGGTGTTCTTCAGGTCCCCGGACCTGGGCCACGCGCTGTCGATGCTGGGCCACATGCTGATCCCGGACTTCGAAGGCCTCGGCGCGGGCGTGGAGCAGGCGTTCACGAACCAGCGCTTGGTCCTGCTGCTGGCGGCACTGGCGGTGTTCGTGTTGCCGGCCCACCCGGTGACAGGCCCGCTGCTGGAGTCGTCCCGAAGCCGCCCGGCAACGGCCATGCGCATCGGCGTGATGACGGTGGGGTTGTTGTACGCGGCGATCCTGATCGCGACGGGCACGTTCAGCCCGTTCTTGTACTACCAGTTCTGATCTACACCTCGCTTGAGCTGGGTCTTTGGGACTAATGGGCCGTCTAGGCCGTCCCAGGACGTGAGACCAGCCCAGGCGGTTGTCGATCATTCACCAAGCGCATCGTGGCTGATGGCACCAGGTGCGTATACATCCGCAGGGTGAAGCCCGGATCCGTGTGCCCGAAGTACTCCGACACGGCCTTTGATCGACCCGCCACCGCCGAGGCGAAGTAGTGCGGAGAGCGTGCGTGCCGTCGGCTCGAGTCGAGTCCTACAGGCCGGCCGCCTTATCCTGCGGCGTCACCGCCACGGGCTGGAACACCTCCAAGTACGCGCCATTCCCAGACAATGGCACGTCTCGGGTCTTCTCCCGCCGAAATTGATTACATTCCAGTCGGGTAAACTCAGACATCGTCCACTCAAGCCCAACCCGCACTTGGCCAACAAATGATGTCAGTCCTTGACTTTTTGGAAATTTACAAAAGTGCACACGGTCTAGTCATTCAACTTACCAGAATCCCGCACAATGACGCAGTTAGCACGACCTTCTCCTATTACACTACGCGCCCACTTTTCCCTCGTTTCTCCACTGTCAAAGAATTCCTTCGCAACAGTGTGATCAACACCCTCACTCTTCCAAATAGCACGCGCAAAATCTTTCGGGTGAGCTCGGTTGACGGCATCGTACTCGATCTTCGTTCCAGCAATTTCGGTTGAAATCTGAACAATGTTAGGTGCAAACATGTTGGACAACTCTTTGAGAGCACTCAGTACATACACAGTATCCCCGTCACTCCGCTCGATGATTCGCAAAAATGTCCGATAGTCGATGATCTCAGTGTCCTCGCGAGCCCGATCGAAGAACATGCCAGAATTTTGGGAAGTGAGAATTATTTTCTTCACCACTATGACGCCATCGTCCAGTGGCTCCGGGTCCATTGACAACACCTTCTCATAAAGAAATACACTTCCCTCCGGACTCTTGAGCACATTCACAACTCGTTCGAGCTGATCGAACGCCTTCGGCAAACTGTCCCCCCTGAGAACTCGCAGGAAATCCTTTGCCCAAACAGCAGGCAAGGGAGACTTAACTTCGCAAATAAAAACATAGTAGCCAAGAGTTGGCTCTCGCGAAACAATAACGAGGTCGATATCTGGCGCAGTTGCATCCAATTCCCTGAGCAAAATATTCGATCGCGTAAAGTACCCATACCCTCCAATTTGCTGCTCAAGGTGTCGAACAAGCCCCGACCCAATCTTATTGCCAATGTGTGCCAAGAAATGTTCGGGCGACTTTAGTGCGTGCACTCGAAGGAACTGTGCAAGCCAATCCGTTCCAATAACTCGATCAGGAATCATTATATATTCACTCGAATTCGGGTGCCTGACGAGCGGAAAGTACATTGGTTGAAGCTGACCGGAGGCTTCCGAGTAGGTCAGGTCCCTTAAAACCGACTCGACCTCCTCATGTTCCAATTCAGTTGCGCAACACACTTCTTCCAACAAGGCGGAGGCCGGAAACAGAAAGGTAGCCCAGGTTGAATTAGATTCAGCGTAGTACCGATGGTACAGCGCCTTGGTGAGCAAATAACGCGACACCTCATAAAACGCCGAGTAAGAGTACCGCTGGAACCGTATTTCAGAGCTTACGTCACCGAGAACGCTAAAGTTCTTTGTAAGACGGAGATCAGCTTCGCTCGAGATTATCTCAAAGCACTCTTGAATATGGTCATCTTCCCCAAACTCAACCGCGCCGCGAAGGAGTTCGCGAACACGAGCACCGCGTTCACGCGTGACGGAATAAACATCGATAGCGTCAAGTATGCTCATGTTGTCGAGTTGCGCAAACTGTCGCGGAATCGAGGGGTCTTGGAAGCTGATGACAACTCGCTCTTCTTTGAAACTCCACTCAAGCGACTGCGCTGAGTTATATGTATAGTACAGGTACTCTCGTAACATATAGTAATGCGCCATAAAAAATAGATCATCGAGCAATGCTTTGGCGTTGCTAGCCTCTACCGCTGATTCGCCAGGCGTCCTGGTCCCAATCAGCACAGGAAGTGCAACATCCATTCCCCTGCTCAATGTAAGCGCCAAGGGTAGAGAAGTTTCGCTTCGCCAGCTATCTGCGAAGGCCAAAGACACTGCTCCTGCGATGTCAACAATCGCGCGGGCAGGTTCGATACCGCCAAATGTCCTGGTAGAGAATTCCGCATCCAGGAAATTCTCGAATTTCTTGACGTGTTTCAGATTTGCCACAGTCATAAGCCCCTGTAAAAATTGTTGCGTCCGAACTATTACCCTCGTAATACGTAACCCTGAATAGTACCGTAGAACGTTGGCGTCCACTACTGAAATTCGAGCATCAGTCGAGCCATGACAGCCACGGCTGCACTTATTCTGCCGAATTCAGCTCTATGGGATCGAGACGGTCCGGCAAGGGCGCGTGGTCGGCTTGCAACACCGGTCACTAAGCTGTATCGCCGGACGAGCGCACCAACGGCCTCAGGCTCGCCAAAGCCAAGCGCCCCTTTCGGCCCTGGCCACTGGCGCGCGCAGGGGGGCCACCGTCGGCGTCGCGACGGCCAGGAGTACCCAGGAGGCGCAGACCCGAGCGGCGGTTCCTAACTGCCACGTACGTCCGGGCGGCACTCCGATACGTCCGTCACCGACTGCGGCCGGCCGTGTATCGGGATCTCGAACTCGCCCGGCTGATCCACCGCTGGCACGCCGATGAGGACCGGACCTGGCGAGACATCGCCGCCCTCGTCATCAGTCATCTCGGCCTGCCGCACGACGCCGGCCAGCTCGCCGGGCGCGACCTGTGCCTCCGGGCAGCACGGCTGCTGGGCGAGAACCCCGATGCCGAACCGTGGGCCTGATCGGCCACAAGATCGGCACGTGAAAGCCTGACCAGGTGCTCTCGACGCGGTACCTGTTCCTCACCCGCCACGGCGAGACAGCACGAAACGGCGGCCTCACCGAAGCCGGGCAACGACAGGCCGTTCTCCTCGGACGACGCCTCCGCGACGTCCCCGTCACGTCGATCCACCACGGCCCCCTCCCACACGCCACCCAGACCGCCGAACTCATCGCCGCCCAGCTCCCCGGCGTCCCCCTCCATGCCGACAATGCCGTGGGCGACTTCGTCCCCTACACACCGATGCGGGAGGAACTCCCCGAGACCTCGGGCGACCTCCTGCTCGCCTTCGCCCGCCAGCTCCCGCCCGCCGACGAGGAAAGAGCCGCCGAGGCCGAACGGCGGTTCACCGGGCCCGTGCTCGCGAGCGAGCCTCGGTACGAAGTGCTCGTCACGCACCACTTCCTCGTCGGGTGGCTCGTCCGCGCCGCACAGGACGCGCCGCCGTGGCGGTGGCTCACCCTCACTCACGCCCATGCCGGCCTCACCGTCATCCAGTACTCGCCGGGCCGGCCCGCGGCACTCCTCACCTACAACGACCTCAGCCACCTACCCGCCGGACTGCGGTGGACCGGCTTCCCGCCTGACTTTTACGTTCCGTAATCGGCAGGCACATAGCGTAACAGCCAAGAAAATTGGTCTCGCCCGAACGGACGAGCGTGTCACGATGACGGGATGAACGTCGTCCCGTCGCCGACGTCCGATCGGCTCAGCGACTACCTCGCCGCCGATGCCGTCGTCGATCACCAGCACCCGGCGATTCGCGCCCAGGCCGGCGCCCTGTGCGCGAAGGACGACGACCCCACCGAAAGCGCGAAAGCCGCGTTCCTCTTCGTCCGCGACGAGGTCGAGCACGTGATCGACGCCCAGGATCCGCGCGTCACCTGGCGCGCTTCGGACGTGCTCCGCGAGCGCGTCGGGATCTGCCACGCGAAAGCGCACCTGCTCGCCGCTTTGCTTCGGGCGCAAGGGATTCCGGCCGGGTTCTGCTACCAGGAACTCTCCGCGCTGCACGGGCTGAATGCCGTGTACCTGCACGGCAGGTGGTCACGACTGGATGCCCGCGGCAACCGCACGGGCGCCGGCGGGGAGTTTTCGCTCGACGAGGAAAAACTGGCCTGGCCGGTCGACGCGACGAACGGCGAGCGCGATCATCCGGAGATCCACCCGGTGCCCGCGCCCGTCGTCGTGGATTTCCTGATGACCGTCGAACCGGGGCCCGGCTGGTACGAAAAGGGGCTCCCGGCCGCGCTGCGACCCGGTTTTCCGCCATTTTCGGAAAACTCGACCACTCGGTGAATTATTGCCCAGAGTGACGTCCGTCCGTCAGCAGTGTCCCCCGAACTTCTTATTTCGCACACCCTGCGAGGCGCGTAAAGTAACTCCCCGCGCTCGAACAGACACTTTCTGCTCTCGTCCGTTCGAGTGATTCAAGGGAGGTGAAGCACGTGGCCGCGGCTGGCGGACGCCTCCGCCGTACTCCGCTGCAGGAGATCTTCTGGACCAGGACGAGTCTGCTCCTCACGGTGCTCGTCGTGGTCGCCGGCCTGAGCTTGTGGATCGCCGGCCTGATGGAGCCCGGCACCGGCAAGAACCTGGTGACGTCCCTGGGCACCGGCACCCTGATCTCCGCCATCGTCGGGTTCGGCCAGACGCTGATCACCGCCAGCGCCTCGCAACGGGCGCTGGTGACGCCGGTCATCGAAGAGAGCAGGCGCGCGCTGGAAGACCTCAGCGCCGAATACCGGGCGCTGAACAAGGAGTTCTTCCCCACCGACGTCTTCGAGGCGACCACCGACCCCGACCCCGCGTTCAACCGCGCGCTGATGGCCGACCTCGACGCGACGCGGCAGTACTTCTTCCGCGGCTTCTCCGGCCGGCACGCGGCCGCGCGCCTGCTGCTTTCCCGCACCGAACGGGAACTGCGGGCCGTCATCGCCGATCCGCGCGACGCGAGCTCGATCAGCGGACGCGCGCGCTACCTGCTGCGCCGCGAGGCGGCCGACGTCGACTACGAACAGATCCAGACCCGGCTCGACGAAGAGATCCGGATCGGGCTCGTCGGCCTCTTCCTGGCGCGCAGCCGCTGCGCGCAGGTCGACATCACCGTGGTCGCCGACCCGCCGCTGGACCGGCTCGAGATGTTCGACGACAGCGTGTGGGTGTCGCTCTACAGCGACGTCCGCGGCGCCACGAAGCTTTACCCGCGGTCCCTGCGATTCACCGAAGGTTCCTTTCTCTACAACATGGAACGCGCCGAATTCGTGCGCGTCTCGCAGTCCCGGACCGGCCGCCACTTCCGCATCACGTCCGCGACGACACGGACGGATTTCCTGGCGCTGTTCGAGAAGATCACCGGATCTCCGTTGTCCGAGGAGCAGTTCCGCGAGCTGGAGGGCAAGTTCCACGCCTTCCGCGCGGAGTTCTCCGCCGTCGCCGAGCTAGGGAGCTGACCTTGCTCACCCGCCTGTCCCCCCTCACCGAACTGGCCACGCGCCTGCGCACGGCCGGGTTCCCGCTCGCCGCGGACTGGCGCGCGGTCGACGGCTGGTTCCGGCCGTGGGCCGGCCAGGCCGGACTGCGGGAGGAGCTGCGCACCCAGCTCCGCACGCTGTCCGCCAAGCAGGCGGCCAAGGTGCTGCGCTCGTCCCGGGAAACGACCACGCACTTCGCCTGGTGCCTGCTCGACGCGCCGTCCGACCCGTTTTCCTTCTGGCTGCACGAATACAAGGCCCAGGAGGACTGGCGGGAGGGCTACGCGGATTCCGTGCACAACCACAGGTACCACTTCTGCACCACCATCCTCCGTGGTGACTACCTGCACGAGAGGTACGAGACGACGATCGACGGCGGCACCGGGCTGATCGCGTCCGCGCGCCTGCGCCGCCGGACGCTGTGCGCGGCCGGGGCCTGCGCCACCATGCTGGCCGACGAATTCCACCGGATTCCCGAGGCGGCCGCCGGAACGATGACTTTCCTCGTGAAATCACGCCCGGTGAGCAGTTTCAGTCTTTCTTTCGACCCAGCCAGCGGAATCGGTCATCGTCACGTTCCGGTGGAGGTCCGATTGGGGGAATTGGCCGACCGCATCTAGCTACACACCGGCGTCAGCGGCGCTTACCATTACTCCACCCGTCTGAACACCACGGCCGGGATGGGAGAGGTGTATGCGCACGCAGGAACGCACGATCGACCAAACCATCGTCGACACCGTCGTCGGTGCCGTCGAAAGAAGGGTGCACCGGCTTTGCCGCGAGTACGCCGAACGACTGCAGTTCCACGGCTGGCACCACGTGGGTTTCGTCCGCGCGAAGGCGGTCGGTTTCGCCGCGCACAACGGCGCCGACCGCAGCGTGGTGGAGGTGGCCGCGCTGGTGCACGACGTCAACTACCTGGTGCGCCGGAACTCGCCGGCCGCCGCGGGCCGGAGCCTGCGCCTGGAGATCCTCGCGGAGTGCGGCGTGCCCGCGGACGTCGCGCGGTGGATCGACGAGATCGTCGACGAGGCGGAAATGGCCACCCGCGGCCGCGACATTTCGCTGGAAGCGCAGGCCCTGAGCGACGCGGACACGTTGTTCAAGGCGCTGCCGGTGACGCCGGTGGTGCTGGCGCACCGGTACCTGCGCGAGAACGGGCTGAGCCTGCGCGAGCTGGCGGACAAGATCGTCGGCGAGCAGTGCGACGTCCACGACGAGGGGTACTACTTCTACAACCCGGAGGCGGCGGCGACGTACTCGCGCTGGGCGACGGCGAACCTGCAGCTGTGGCAGTGCATCAAGGAGGCGGTCGACGACCCGACGGTGGTCGAACTGCTGGACGCCGTCGCTTCTTAGCCCTGCCCGTAACCCCGCAGCCGTTCGACGACGTTGGCCACCTCGGGCGGCGGCAGCAGGCTGGGCCGCCCGGCACTCTGCGCGAGCAGCCACACGCGGCAGGCCCACTCGAGCTGGAGCGCACGGTGGTAGGCGGCCTCGAGTCCGTCACCGTAGGTGAGGGTGCCGTGGTTGGCCATGAGGCAGCCACGACGCCCTTCGAGCGCTTCGAGAACAGCGGCGGCGAGCTCCGGCGTGCCATAGGTGGCGTAGCGCGCGACGCGCACCGAAGGGCCGATCGTGGCGACGATGTAGTGGATGGGCGGCACCTCACGCACAAGCGTGGACACGGCGGTGGCGTGCGGCGCGTGCGTGTGGACGACGGCGGTGACGGGCTCGCTGTCGGGGTCGCGCACGTCCCAGTAGACGGACAGGTGCACGGGCAGCTCACTGGTCGGCTTGAGCGACCCGTCGACGACGGCACCCCCGAGATCGACGACGGGGATATCGGCCGGCGTGAGACTCGAGTAGGCGACACCCGTCGGAGTGACGGCAACGAGCTCACCGGCCCGCAGGGAGACGTTCCCGGAGGTGCCGACGACCAGGCCGTCACCGACCATCCGGCGCGCGTACGCGCACACGGCGGCCCGCTCGGTCTCGAGGATCATGCGCAGGTCCCGTCTCGTCGGCGATCAAGCAGCTGATGTGCACACTGCCAGCAGCCCACGAGCTTCGGCCAGTTCAATCCTCGATGTCCTGAACGACTCGTTCAGGTCGTCCGATGTCCTGAACGAGTCGTTCAGGACATCGCAGCGGCCATGGAGACCCCTCCCACCACCCCGATACGAAGCCAAAACACGGCCGGCAGTGCCGGGTCAAGGCACGCTTTCCCGCCTTGACCCGGCACTACCGTCCGTAGTCACAATCAGGCTTCGGGGTGGCGAGCTAAGCCTTCGCGGGAGCGGCAGCAGCCTTAGGAGCGGGCGCCGGCTTCCGATCCCCGTTCTCCGCACCCGAAGAACCCGAACCCGAAGCATCCGACGCACCCAACGGACCCGAAGGCTCCGGAGCCAGCAACCGCATGGCCTCCTTGACCGCCACGTCCGTGGCCGCGATCCGCTCGGCGACCTTCGTCCGCAGGTCCAGGGCCAGCTTCCGGTTCTGGTCGGCCGTTGCCTGCTTGGCCCGCGCGTCCGCCAGCGCCGCCTCCGTCTCGGCCTTCTTCCGAGCGAACTCCTCCTCGAAGTCCTTCTTGCGGCGGGCCAGTTCCTCCGCGGCCACCCGGTCGGCTTCCTCGCGCGCGGCCGCGGCCTTCGCCTCCGCCGCCGCGTCCGCTTCCTGGCGGGCCCGCTCGGCCGCCGCGGCCAGCTCGACGCGCTTCGCGCCCGCGGCCGCGTTCAGCTTCTCGATCTCGCTCTTCGCCTCCGCCAGCAGGCGGGCGCGCTCCTCTTCCGCGTCCTTCGCCAGCTTGTCGGCCGTGCGGCGGGTCTCGTGCGCGTACTTGTCCGCCTGGTCGCGGGTCGATGCCGCGTCGGCTTCGGCTGCCGAACGCAGGTCCGCGATCTCCTCCTCGGCCAGCTGCATCATCATCCGGACGCGCTCGGCCATGGCGCCCGCGCCCGAGGGGCTCGAGCTCATCCTGGCCAGCGCGGCCTTCGTCTCGGCCAGCTCCTTCTGCGCGTACGCGAGGGCCTTCGACAGGTCCGCGGACGTCGCGACGGCTTCGTCGCGGCTGCGCGACGTCTCGCGGATCTCCTTGGCCAGCTCGGCGAGGCGTTCGTCGACCTGACGCTGGTTGTAGCCGCGGACACCCACGGCGAACTGGGCGGTCTTCGGGGCGGGGTGAGGCTTCTCAGGCGCGACCATCGGGCCACCTTAATGAGCAAGGGTCCTTCAGGACGTACCGCCAAAAGGATGCATCACGGATACGGTAACCCCCGGTGACGCATGGCAGCCTGACCTCGGTTGACCAGCGGAGACCATTGTGGACATCGGAGGGTGAACCGCGGGCGTCGCTACCCGCCGTCGCGGCACCGGGCCGATAACGTGCGCGCGTGGACTTCGGCACGCACTGGCAGGTGTACGTCACCATGCCGTTCATCGCGGCGATGATCGGGTACGTCACCAAGCGCGTCGCCATCGAGATGATGTTCCGGCCGCTGGAGTTCACCGGGATCCGGCCGTTCCTCGGCTGGCAGGGCGTGCTGCCCGCCAACGCCGAACGCATGGCCGCGACCGCCACCGAGATGCTGACGACCAACCTCGTCGACCCGAAGGAGATCTTCGCCCGGCTCGACCCCGCGCAGGTCGCGAAGGAAATCGAACAGCCGCTGCTGCGGGTCGTCGAGGACGTCACCCGCGAGGTGATGGAGACCTACCAGCCGCGGCTCTGGGAAGTGCTGCCGAACGGCGCGCAGCAGCTGCTGCTCAAACGCGTCCAGGCCGAGGCGCCCAAGGCGATCACCAAGATCATGCGGGAGATCGCCGACAACATCGAAGACGTCCTCGACCTCAAGCACATGGTCGTGACGAACCTCGTCCGCGACAAAGCCCTGCTCAACCGGCTGATCCGCGACATCTCGCGGCCCGAGATGCGGTTCATCGCCCGCTCGGGCATCTGGTTCGGCTTCGCCCTCGGCTGCGTGCAGCTGGCCGTGTGGACGCTGACGCGGTCGCCGATCGTGCTGCCGCTGTTCGGCCTCGGCATCGGCTGGCTGACCGACTGGCTCGCCCTGAAGATGATCTTCCTGCCGCGCGAGCCCCGCCGGTTCTTCGGGCTCTACACCTGGCAGGGCGTCTTCCAGAAGCGCCGCGACCAGGTGGCCGCCGACTACGGCGACATGATCGCCCGCGAGATCATCACCATCCCCAACCTCCTGGAAGCGGTGCTGCGCGGCCCGAAGTCCGACCGCCTGTTCGCGATGATCACCCGCGAGGTGCAGAAGACGATCGACGCGCAAGCGAGCGTCGTCAAACCGTTCGTCGCCATCGCCGTCGGCACGAAGAAGTTCCAGGAGATGAAGCAGACCGCGGCGGCGAAGGCCGCGGAGCGCGTCCCGGAGACGATCCGGTTCGCCGAGAACTACGCGATCAACGCGCTCGACGTGCGCAACACGATCGTGGACCGGATGCGGAAGCTGAGCGCCCTGGAGTTCGAGCAGCTGCTGCGGCCGGCGTTCCGGCAGGACGAATGGAAGCTCATCGCCGTCGGCGCGGTGATCGGCGGGCTCGTCGGGGAGCTGCAGGTGCTGGCGCTGCTCGGGTAGGCGGCCCGCCCCGGGAGGGGACCGGGGCGGACCGGGACCTCGTCAGCCGATGATGGCCTTGAACCAGATGTAGGCGAGCTTGACCTTGCTGAGGATGACGGTGTCCACCGCGGCCACGAAGAGCTGGCAGATGATGCTCGCCGAGCACTTCTGGTAGAGCTTCTGCAGGCTGTCGCCGTGCAGCTTCATGCCGGTCTGCAGCGCGTACATGTCCAGCTTGCCCTTGACCTTGCCGTCGTAGGAGCTGATGAACTGGATCACGCCGTAGGAGCACTGGCTGGGCTTGTCGACGTAGAACTGACGGCCGGTCTGCGACGTGCAGTACATGCTGTAGGTGACCGGCTCCGCGCTCGCGGTGCCCGGGACGGCGAGCGAGAACAGGCCGACGGACAGCAGGCCGACCACGAGCGCGACCACGCCGCGCTTCATCTTGGGGAGCAAGACCGAGTTCCTTCCGGGTCGAACCGGGCATCGGGGGCCCGGTGGATCTTTCGTAGGGTCCCCGCCGGGCCTGGCAACCGGATGGCAAATCGATGGCAGACTTCGCCGCGTGGAAATCCGCCTGCTCGGCCCGCTCGAAATTCGCGACAATTCGGGCGCAACCACGCGAATTTCGTCGCCGAGCCAACGCGTCATATTCGCCGCGCTGGCCCTGCAGCCGGGACAGGTGGTCTCGGCGGAAAGCCTCGTCGACTGCCTGTGGGGGGACGAGCCGCCGGTCACGGCCAGGGAGACCGTGCACAGCCACGTCACGCGGCTGCGGAAGAACCTGCCTGTCGCCGAACGTGCGCGCATTGTCACGAGAGCGCCCGGCTATTCACTGGAGATCGAACCGCGGGACGTCGACCTGTTCCGCGTCCGCGAGCTGCACAAGGCCGCCACCGAATGCGTCGATCACGAAAAAGCGGTCATTCTGGTGAGAGAAGCACGAGCGCTTTCCGGCGGCGATTTGCTCGCCGACGTCGATTCGGAGCTGCTGCGGCAGCGCCACGGGCCCGCCTGGGAAGAGTTCCGCACGCTGCTGGCCGAAGCGTGGATCGACGCCGAAACGGCGTCGGGGAACCACACGGGAGTGCTCGGCGAACTGCGTTCGCTGGTCGCCGAGCGGCCACTGGCCGAACACTTCCGCGGCCGGCTGATGCTCGCCCTGCACGCCACCGGGCAGACCGCCGAAGCGCTGCGCGAGTACCAGGACGCGCGACGAGCCCTGGTCGACGGCCTCGGCGTGGAACCGGGCTCCTACCTGCGCTCGGTCCAGCAGCGGATCCTGGCCGCCCCCGAGCCGGTGGCGGTGCCGGCCGCGTCCGCCTCCGGCCCGGCCGAGCTTCCGCACGCCGTCCGCGGGTTCGTCGGCCGGGAGCCGGAACTGGCCGAGCTGGACGCCGCGATCGCGGACGCGGGCATCGTCGTCGTCCACGGCATGGGCGGGATCGGCAAGACGGCGACCGCGATCCACTGGGCCCACGGCGTCCGTGACCGCTTCCCGCACGGCCAGCTGTACCTGGACCTGCGCGGCTTCGACCACACCGAGGCGCCGATGCGCCCGGCCGAGGCGCTGCCCAGGCTGCTGCATTCGATCGGCGTGCCACCCGGTTCGGTCCCACCGACCGCGGACGAGCAGGCCGCACGGCTGCGCAGCCTGCTCGCCGACCGCCGGATGCTCGTGCTGCTGGACAACGCCGCCGACGCGGAGCAGGTCCGCCCGCTGCTGCCGGGCGGACGCCAGTGCCTCGTCCTCGTCACCAGCCGGACCCGGTTGAGCGGCCTGGTCGCGCGGGAGCACGCGGCGACCGTCCGGCTCGGGCCGTTCAGTCCCGCCGAGTCCGCCGAGTTGCTGGCCGGTTACCTGGACACCGACGACGAAGCGGGCGTCGCCGCGTTGGCGGCGTACTGCGGCCACATCCCGCTGGCGTTGAGCATCGTCGCGGCCGGCGCGCTGGAAGAACCCGGCCGGTCGCCCGCCGAGCTGACCGCGCAACTGCGTGCCGGGCAGCGGCTGGACGCGTTCGAGCTGCCCGGGGAGAACCTCCGGACGGTGTTCTCCTGGTCGTACCGGGCCTTGAGCCCGGCCGCGGCCCGGCTGTTCCGGCTGCTGGCCGCGCACCCCGGCCAGACGGTGAGCGTGGCGGGCGCGGCGGCGCTCACCGCGGCGGACCGGATCGGCACCGCGCTGGCCGAGCTGACCCGGGCGAACCTGCTCGACCAGCACGCCGACGGCCGCTACCGCTGCCACGACCTCCTGCGCGCCTACGCCGCGGAGCTCGTCGCCGAAGATCCCGAAGAATCGACGGCCCGGGAGCGCGTGCTGGACTGGTACCTGCACACGACGGTGGCCGCCGAGGACCGGCTGCGTCCCCACCGGCCGCCGTTCGAGCCGGTCGGCACCGCCACCCCGCTGCGGTTCCCGGACCACCAGAGCGCGATGCGGTGGTGCGAAGCCGAGCAGGCCAACTTGATCGCGGCGATCGACAGCGCCGCCGGCCACGGCCTGCACGAGCACGCCTGGCAGCTGGCGCTCGCGCTTTCGTCGTACTGCTACGCGGGCAAGCGGCGCCGCGCCTGGCTGGAGACCAGCGAGATCGGGCTGGCCTCCGCACGGAAGCTCGGCGACCCGAAGGCCGAAGGCGCGTTGCTCGCCAGCCTCGGTTCCGCCTACGCGGTGAACAGGCAGCACGACGCGGCCATCACGCACTTCCGGCAGGCGCTGGACCTGCACCGCGCGACCGGCGACCGCGACCGGGAGCCGGTGACGCTGAACAGCCTGGCCGTCGCCTACGCCGAGACCCGCCGGTTCGAACCGGCGCTGGCGGCGTTCACGCAGGCGAGGGAACTGCACCGCGACCGGGGGAACGCGCTCGGCGAGGCGCTGGCCTTGATGAACATCGCGCTGGCCAACAGCTCGCTGGGCCGGCTGACGGCGGCGACGGCCCACAACCGCGAGGCGCTGGCCGTGTTCCGCCGGCGCGGGGACCGCTACCACACCGCGATCTGCCTGGCGAACCTCGCCGAGACGTACGCCCTGCGGGACGACCACCGCCGCGCCGTCGACCGCTACCGCCAGGCGATCGAGCAGCACGTCCTCGCCGGCAACGCCTACGGCCGGGCACGGACCCTGATGAACCTCGGCCATTCGCTGTCCCGGCTGGGTGAGCCGGAGCAGGCCCGCGACTGCTGGCGGCACGCCCGGACCGTCTTCGAGGAGCTCGGCGACCCGCAGGCGGCGGAGGCTTCGGCCCTGCTCGGGTAGCCCGGTACGGTTTCGATCTCGGCACGGCGAGGGAGGTCGGAATGGACGCTGTCCTGCACGACCTCGCGCTGCACTGGCCGTTGTACGCGGCGATGCCGTTCGTCGCGGCGCTGATCGGGTACGTCACCAAGCGCGTCGCCATCGAGATGATGTTCCGGCCCCTGGACTTCGTGGGGATCCCGCCGTTTCTGGGGTGGCAGGGCGTCGTCCCCAAGCACGGCGGGCGGATGGCCGCGGTGGCGACCGAGCTCCTGACGGCGAACCTGCTCGATCTTCGCGAGGTGATCGGCCGGATCGACCCGGTGATCATCACGACCGAGCTGGAACAGCCGCTGCTGCGCGCGGTCGACCACATCGCGCGCGAGGTGCTCGCCGAGCACCACCCGCGGCTGTGGGAGGTCATGCCGACGCTGGCGCAGGAGATGCTGATCAAGCAGGTCCAGGCGTCGGCGCCGAAGCTGGTGCGGGAGTTCCTCGACGACGTCCGCGAGAACCTCGACGACGTCCTCGACGTCCAGCACATGACGGTCCAGCGGCTGACGCGCGACCGCGCGCTGCTGGTCCGGCTGATCCGCGAGACGTCCCGGCCCGAGATGGCCTTCATCGCGCGGATGGGCATCTACTTCGGCTTCGGGCTGGGTCTCGTCCAGACGATCGTGTGGGCGTTCACGCGCGAGCCGTGGGTGCTGCCGGCGTTCGGCGGCGTGATCGGGCTGTGCACGGACTGGCTGGCGATCAAGCTGATCTTCGTCCCCCGCGAGCCGGTCCGCATCGGCCGGGTGATCTTCCAGGGCAAGTTCCAGCGGCGGCGCGCCGAGGTCGCGCGGCAGTACGGCGAGCTGATCGCGAACGAGGTCCTGACGGTCCAGAACCTCCTGGACGCCGTCCTGCGGGGTCCCCGCGCCGACCGGCTGGCGGCGCTGGTGGAGCACCTGGTTTCGGAGGCGGTCGACGCGCAGATGCCCCTGGCCTGGACGGTCGGGGGAACGCGCCTACGCGAGATGAAGCACGCGGCGGCCCGGAAGGCCCTCGAACAGCTGCCGGACACGGCGAGGTACGCCGAGGGGTACCTGACCGAGGCGATGGACGTCGCGAAGGTGATCGAGCAGCGGATGCTGGCGTTGACGCCGCTGGAGTTCGAGGGCCTGCTGCGGCCGGCCTTCCGCCAGGACGAGTGGAAGCTGATCGCCGTCGGCGGAGTGATCGGGTTCGTCGTGGGTGAGCTGCAGGTCCTGCTGATGCTCGGTTAGAGCCTGTTGGCGAATGATCATGTGGCTGCTTCGACGGTGCGGGGACTGGCTCCGGAGTGCGTGTCGTCCGTTCAATCACGTGTGTCGGCTCCTCAAGCACGCGTGTCGACCGTCTGATCACGCGAGGAGTTTCGATCAGGTGTATCTCGCGTGGCTGGGCGGTCGACACGCGTGATTGGAGGGTCGACACGGTTGTTGGCCCGGCGGCCGAGGCTGGACCATTCGCCAACAGGCACTTAGACCGCCGCGACCAGGTCGGGGGCCGGGTCGACAGAGCGGACCCGCGTCCGGCGGTCGCGCTGCCAGGCGATGACCCGGCACACCACGTAGATCAGGAACGAAATCGCCGTCACGAACGCGCTCACCGGCAGGCCCGGCGCCAGTGACAGCACGATCCCGCCGAGCGCCGACACCTCCGCGAAGACCACCGCCAGCACCGTCGCCCGCAGCGGGGACGCCGTCACCCGGGCCGCGGCCGCGGCGGGCGTCACCATCAGCGCCACCACCAGCAGCGAGCCGACCACCTTCACGCTCAACGCCGTCGACACCCCGACCAGCAGCGCGAACACCACCGTCAGCGTCTTGACCGGGACCCCGCGCGCCACCGCCACGTTCCGGTCCACCGAAGCGAACAGCAGCGGCCGGTACACCATGCCCAGCACGGCCAGCACCACCACCGACGACACCACGAACAACGTCAGGTTCGTCGAATCGATCGTGATGATCTGGCCCGTCAGGATCCCGAACTTGTTCCCGGACCGTCCTTTGTAGAAAGACAGGAACAGCACGCCCATGCCGAGGCCGAACGACAGGATCACGCCGATCACCGAGTCGCGGTCCGCGTCACGCGCGCCGAGGATGCCCAGCAGCAGGGCCGCCACCACCGCGCCGATCAACGCGCCGTACTCGACGCCGATGCCCAGCAGCAGCGCCGCCGCGCCGCCGGTGAACGCCAGCTCCGACGTGCCGTGCACCGCGAACGACATGCGCCGCATCACGATCAGTGGCCCCAGGACCCCGGCCACCAGGCCGAGGATCGCCGCCGCCAGCAGGGCCGTCTGCACGCCGGGCAGCTCGGTGATCAGCTCCCAGGTCTTGCCGAAGTCGAACAGATCCAAGACTCAGCCCACTTGCTCTTCGACGTCTTCTTCGTGGTGGTGCGGCTCGCCCTCGCACAACGCGCTCTGCGCGCCCGCGATGTGGATCTGCCCGCCGACCTTGAGCACCTCGACGCGGGTGCCGTACAGCTCCGACAGCGTCGACGTGGTCATGACCTCGTCCGGCTTGCCGATCCGGAACTGGCCGTTGACCAGGTACAGCACCCGGTCGACGAACGGCAGCACCGGGTTGATCTCGTGCGTCACGAACAGCACCGCCGTCCCGGCCGCGCGCCGCCGGAAATCGATCAGCTCGCTGATCGCGCGCTGGTGCGCCAGGTCGAGCGACAGCAGCGGCTCGTCGCACAGCAGCACCTCGGGGTCACCGACCAGGGCCTGCGCCACCCGCAGCCGCTGCTGCTCACCGCCGGACAGGCGCCCCACCGGCTGTTTCGCGTACCTCGTCGCCCCCACGTGGGAAATCGCCGAAGCGACGAGACGCCGCCGCGCCGCGATGCCGGACAGCCCGAACCCCCAGCGGTGCCCGTCGAGGCCCAGCCCCACCAGGTCTACGCCGCGCAGCGTCAGCGACTCGTCGATCGCGCGCTGCTGCGGGATGTAGCCGATCTTGCGGTTCGCGCCGCCCGGGCGGCCGCCCGCGATTTCGACCGTGCCCGCCGACAGGTCCTGCATGCCGAGCAACGCCTTGAGGAAGCTGCTCTTGCCGGAACCGTTCGGGCCGAGCACGGCGAGGAACTCGCCCGGCTCGACGACGAGGTCCAGCCCGGACCAGAGGGTGCGCGGGCCGAACGCGAGACCCGCCCCGCGGACCCGGACCGCGGGGCGTACGTCGTCTGAGACGGGTGCCATGGCTACTTCAACGCCCCAGCCAGCTCGTCGACTTCCCCGGTCATCCAGCCAATGTAGTCCGTCACACCCTTGGGCAGCGTCTCGGTCACGCCGACCACGCCGATCCCGGCGTCCTTCGCCTGCTTGACGACGTCCTGGGTCAGCGGCGTCACCGTCTGCTCGTTGTTGATCAGGGCCTTGACCTGCTTGGTCGCGATGAGCTGCTTGTACGTGCTGACCGCGTCGGCCGGCACGTCGGTGTCGTTCTCCACCGCGTCCGAGAACGCCTTCGGCGTCGCGTCGGTGATCTTCGCGCTCGCCAGCAGGTAGTGCGCGACCGGCTCGGTGACGACGACCTTCGTGCCCGGGTGCGTGGTCCCCAGCTCTTCGAGGCGCTTCTCCAGCGCGTCGACCTTGGCCTTGAACGCCGTCGCGTTGTCGGCGAACTGCTGCTTCGACGCCGGCTGCAGCTCGCCGAGCCGAGCCGCGAGCTGGTCGGCGACCTTGTCGACGCCCGGCAGGTCGTACCAGACGTGCTCGTTCTCGTCGCCGGTCGCGGCGATGTCGTAGGCGACGAGCTTCTTCGCGTCACCCGCCTGCTCGGTGAGCTTGCCGAAGAACTCGTCGTAGCCGCCGCCGTTGGACAGCAGCAGCTGCGCGCCCTTCGCCGCGAGCGCGTCGTCGGCCGTGGTCTCGTACGAGTGCGGGTCGGCCGACGGGTCGTGGATGATCGACTTGACGTCCACCTTGTCGCCACCGACGGCGCTGACCACGCTGCCCCAGACGTCGGTCGAGGCGACGACCTTGATCTTCCCGGAGCCGCCGGACTGCGCGCCTCCGTCGGAGCCGGACGTCCCGCCGGAGCACGCGGCCAGGGCAAGAACAGACAGAGCCGAAGCGGCGGCGAGCACGCTCTTGGTACGGCGGGACTTCATCGAGGGACTCCTGGAGACGCTAATGGAAACCGTTGTCAGATTCACCTTACCCCATCCGGATGACTTTCTGGCCATGAGTTCCCGCTTTGGTGTATGCATCTCCGCGCATGCGGATCGAGACATCGACCACGCGGGGTGTCTCTTCATGAATTCGATCTGAACCGTTACGGTTTGCTGATGGGCCGTCCTATTCGCACCCGGAGGCAGGCGACGCTGGCGTCGCTCGCGGCAGAGCTCGGTGTGTCCAGGACCACGGTGTCCAACGCCTACAACCGGCCGGACCAGCTGTCGCCGGAACTGCGCCGCCGCGTCCTCGAGACAGCGCGGCGGCTCGGCTACCCCGGCCCCGACCCGGTCGCCCGCTCCCTGCGCACGCGCAAGGCGGGCGCGGTCGGGCTGCTGCTCACCGAGAACCTCTCCTACGCCTTCCGCGACCCCGCGGCCGTCGGCGTGCTCGAAGGACTGGCGCTGGCGTGCGAAGACGCCGGCGTCGGCCTGCACCTGGTGCCGGCCAGCCCGGGCCGCGAGGACGTCGCCGCGGTGCACCGCGCGGGCGTCGACGGCTTCGTCGTCTACTCCGTCCCGGACGACGACCCGCACCTGGCCGCCGTGCTCGAGCGGCCGGTGCCGACCGTGATCATCGACCAGCCGAGCTTCGAAGGCATCGACCGCGTCGGCCCGGACGACGCGGCGGCGGTCGGCAAGATCGCCGAGCACCTCGTCACGCTGGGGCACCGGCAGGTCGGCGTGATCTGCATGCGGCTGGCCCGCGAGCGCAACGACGACTTCGTCTCCGCGACGCGGCAGAGCGGCGCGCACTTCCACGTCCAGCGCACCCGGCTGGAGGCACTGGCCGTGGCGTTCTCGGCGGCCGGTGTCGACTGGGCGGGCGTCCCGGTGGTCGAGCGGTTCGACCACACGGTGGACGACGGCGCGTCCGCGGCCCGCCAGCTGCTGGACGCGTACCCGCAGATCACGGCCGTGATCTGCACCTCGGACATCCTCGCGCTCGGCGCCATGGCGGAGGCCGAGCGGCGTGGTCTGCGCGTACCGCAGGACCTGACCGTCACCGGTTTCGACGGCATCGCCGAGGCCGAACGGATCGGGCTCACCACGGTTCACCAGCCCGTGCTCGAGAAGGGCAAGACGGCCGGGCGGCTGCTGCTCAGCTCGGGCGAGCGGAGCGCGCCGAAGGTGATCACCCTGCCGACCGAGCTGCGCGTCGGGCGCACGTCGGCACCGCCGCGGACGGTCGAGGAGCCCTGGTTCGGCGGCTGAGAGCCCCGTGACATTGCTCGTAGTGCATTGCTCGACGGGGTACTCACCCGGTCAAATGGAGTGGCACGCCCGCGCCGCGGGGCCACTGGCCGGAAGGTGACCGATGACCTCGATCGACGTACTGCTCAAGCGCAACCAGGAACTGGGCGAGGTGACGCCCGGCGACCGCTCGTCCCCGCGGCCGTCGCTGCAGATCGCCGTTCTCACCTGCATGGACGCCCGGATCCGGGTGTTCGAGCTGTTCGGCCTCCTGCAAGGTGAGTCGCACGTCCTCCGCAACGCGGGCGGCGTGGTGACCGACGACATGATCCGCTCGCTCGCACTTTCCCAGCGAAAGCTCGGGACCCGCGAGGTGCTGATCGTCCAGCACACCGAGTGCGGCCTCTCGATGGTCACCGAGGACGACTTCAAGGACGAGCTCGAAGAGGCCAGCGGGCTGCGGCCGACGTGGTCGGTCGAGGCGTTCCGCAACGTCGAGAACAGCGTCCGGACCTCGATGGAGCGGGTGCGGCGCAGTGCCTACCTGCCGCACACGGAGAACGTGCGCGGGTTCGTCTACGACGTCAAGACGGGGAAGCTCACCGAGGTCGCGTAGGCCTTGCGCGTTCTCTTCGCCGGCCTCGCGTCCGCCGGCCACACGTACCCGATGGTCCCGCTCGCGGTCGCGGCGCGAGACCTCGGGCACCAAGTGCACTTCGCCGCCGGTGAGCACGTCCACGCGCCGCTGCGGCGGCTCGGGCTCAACCCGTTCCGGCCCGCGGACTCGTTCTACGAGATCTACGCCGAGGACCTCGAACCGGACCTGAAGCGGCTGCGACCCGACCTGGTCGTGCACGGGTGGGGCGTCCCCGAGGCGGGCGTCGCCGCGCGGCGTGCCGGGATTCCCGCGCTCTGGCACGGGTTCGGCCGGATGTTCCCGCGCGACATCGGGTTCGAGCGGCCCGCCGGCGGTGTGCACCTGGACATCTGCCCGTCGTCGCTGCAGGACGCGGACTTCCTCACGACCGCCGAACGCATTCCCTTGCGTCCGGTGCCGTTCGCCGAGCCGGGCGACTTCCGGCGGCCGCTGGTCTACCTGACCCTCGGCACCGCCTTCGGCACCCCCGAGGTGCTCACGACGGCGATCCGGGGACTGGCCGCACTCGGCGTGCCTCTCGTGGTGGCCACCGGACGAGTGCGGCCCGAGGACCTCGGCCCGGTGCCGGACCACGTCACCCTGCGCGCCTGGGTGCCCCAGGCGGCCGTGATCCCGCACGCCGACCTGGTCGTGCACCACGGCGGCAGCGGCACGACGCTGGGCGCGCTCGCCGCCGGCGTGCCACAGCTCGTCCTGCCGCAGGGGGCCGACCAGTTCGCCAACGCCGAGGCGCTCGTCGCCGCCGAGGCCGCGTTGCGTCTCTTGCCCGGCGAGCTGAGCGCCGACGCTGTCACCGAACAGGCACGGAAGGCGTCGTCCTGCCGCGACGCGGCCCGCGTGATCGCCGCGGAAATCGCCGCCATGCCGTCCCCGGACGAAGTGGCCCGCGAGCGCTTCTCGGCGGTGAAGTAGCCTCCCGGCGTGGCTGTGGACGCTGACGTACTGCTCGACTGGTTTTCCGCACACGGCCGGGACCTGCCCTGGCGCGAGCCCACCTGCTCGGCCTGGGGTGTCCTGGTCAGCGAGATCATGCTGCAGCAGACGCCGGTGGTCCGCGTGCAGCCGATCTGGCACGAGTGGATGGCGCGCTGGCCGGTGCCCTCGGCGCTGGCCGCGTCGTCGCAAGGTGAGGTCGTGCGCGCCTGGGGAAAGCTCGGCTACCCGCGCCGCGCGCTGCGGTTGCACGAGGCCGCCGGGGTCATCGCGAAGGAGCACGGCGACGTCGTTCCGTCCGATGTGGACACTCTGCTCGCGCTGCCCGGGATCGGCGCGTACACCGCGCGGGCCGTCGCCGCCTTCGCCTACGGACGGCGGGCGCCGGTCGTCGACACGAACGTGCGGCGGGTCGTCGCACGGGCCGTGCACGGGGCCGGGGACGCCGGGCCCGCGTCCAACACCCGTGACATGGCCGACGTCGAGGCGCTCCTGCCGGCCGAAGACGCGCCGGCGGCGAAGTTTTCCGCCGCGATCATGGAACTCGGCGCTTTGATCTGCACCGCGCGGTCGCCGAAATGCGCGGACTGCCCGATTTACGACGAATGCGCGTGGCAGCACGCCGGCCGGCCCGAGTACACCGGCCCGGCCAAGCCGGTGCAGCGGTACGCGGGCACCGACCGGTACGTCCGAGGGCGGCTGCTCGACGTCCTGCGCGGCAGCGAAGGCCCGGTCGAGAAGGCGAAGCTCGATCTCGTCTGGCACGACGGCGGCCAGCGCGACCGCTGCCTGGACTCCCTGCTGGTCGACGGCCTGCTGGAGCAGACCCGGGACGGCCTCTTCGCCCTGCCAGGTGAACACTAACGCGCTACGACCAAAGTTGGTCAATAGTTGTCATCGGCGCGTTCCGCGAGTTACCTTCCTCACATGGTCCATGTTGACCGCCGGACCCTGCTGAAGGCGGGGATGACCGCGACCGCGGCCGGCGCACTGGGGATGACGACCACGGGGACGGCCGGCGCGGCCGTGCCGGCACCGGCGATCCACCCGACGTCCGAGTGGGGCGCCCGCCCCGCCGCGGGCACGATCGTGGTGGAGAACCACAAGCCGACCTACATCGTCGTGCATCACGCGGTGGATCCGCCGATGAACGACGACTTCTCGCTGTCACGCGCCTTCTACGTCTCTCGGTTCATCCAAAACCTGCACATGGACTCCAACGGCTGGATCGACAGCGGCCAGCAGTTCACGAACAGCCGCGGCGGGTTCGTCACCGAGGGCAGGCACCGCAGCCTGGAAATCCTGCGCGGCGGCACGCGCCACGTCCAGGGCGCGAACGTCGGCGGCCACAACAGCGAGGTCATCGGCATCGAGAACGAGGGCCTGTACAGCACGGTGGACGTGCCGCCGGCGCTGTGGAACTCGCTCGTGGGGCTGGTCGCCTACATCGCGCACCAGTACGGCATCGCGCCGGAGTTCATCAAGGGCCACCGCGACTTCAACTCGACCGAGTGCCCCGGCCAGGTGCTCTACAACCGGCTGCCCGAGCTGCGGACGGCGGTGGGCCGCGTCCTCGGCGTCGCCGTGACGCGGTCCGAGGCGGAGTGGCCGCTCCTCAAGCCGGGCGACACGGGCCGTCGCGTGCGACTGGCGCAGCAGTTCCTGCGCGACGCCGGGTTCGGCGTCCCCACGGACGGCGTCTTCGGGAAATCGACGCAGGAAGCCGTGACGGCGTTGGTGACACAGGCCGGGCTGCCACGCGACAGCTGCACCGCGGCGAAGGTGTCCGACGAGACCGGGTTCCTCGGCGCGGACGTCTGGCCGCTGATCGTGCCCACGGACCGCTCCACAGCGGCCTGGCGAGCGGACCTCGCCCGCACGTGACCGGGAGGTCGGTACGCCGGGCTCAACGAAGCGCTCGGTGTGCCGTCCTTCTGCTCACGCACGGCCTCAGCGCGCCAGGACCTGGGAGAGGAAGGCCTCGACGGCGCCTCGGTAGGCCTCCGGGGCTTCGTCGTGGGGCAGGTGGGCCGAGCCCGGGACGACCAGGTGCTTCGCCCCCGGGACGCGGTCGGCGACGAGCGCCTGCTGACCGGGCGGCATGGCCGTGTGCTCGCCCTCGACCAGCAGCAGCGGACAGCGGATTCCGTCCACAATGGACCAGAAGTCCCGGCGGCCCCACTCGGCGGCGATGACGTACAGGTCCTCGAGGTCGGCGACCAGGTGGAAGCCGTCCTCGCGCTCCTCGACGCAGTCCGCGAAATACTCGCCCGCGTCGCCGAAGAACTCCCGCACGTGGTCCAGCGACTTGAACGGGACCGGCCAGCTCTCGAAGTACCCCCGCCAGGTTTCGACGGTCCGGCCGCGCTGGTCCGGCGCGAAGTCCTCGGACACGACCGCGCGCACCAGCTCCGGATGGCGCGCCGCGGTCGCCCAGGCGTGCAGGCCGCCCATCGAGTGCCCGATGAGCACGGCGGGACCGGCGTCGAGGGTCCGCAGCGCTTCGGCGACGTCGTCGGCGAAGCGCTCTGTCGTCCACGGCCCGACGCGCGGCGCGTTGCCGTGGCCGCGCGCGTCGAGGCCGTACACCGCGCCGTAGGGCCTGAGCCACTCCGCGACCCGCCACCAGGTCCGCGCCCGGCCCATCAGGCCGTGCAGCAGGACGATCGGCACACCGCTGCCGCCGAAACAGAGCACGCGGCCACCTAACCACATCTTCCCTGGTGCGGAACGTGACGAAGTGATCGCTTTCGATAACCTATGGTGGTCGTATGCGCCGCCGACTCACCGCCCTCGCCGTCTTCGCCGCGGTGATCGTCGCCGCGGCCTGCGGGGGTGACGCCGTCACCGCGGCGCCTCCGCCACCCCCGATGCACCCGGCTCCGGGGGCCGCGGGTGCCGGCGACCCGTACTACCCGGACGACGGCAACGGCGGTTACGACGCGCTCGGCTACCAGGTGGGCGTGACCTACGACCCGCCGAGCGGGCACCTCGACGGCGACACGACGGTCACCGCGAAGGCCACCCAGGACCTCAGCCGGTTCGACCTCGACCTGCGCGGCCTGGACGTGCACGGCGTCGAGGTCGACGGCAAGCCGGCGCGGTTCACCCGCGAAAAGGAGTTCGAGCTGGTCGTCACGCCGCCGGAGCCGATCCGCGCCGGGACGACGTTCCGCACGCGGGTGAGGTACGGCGGCGACCCGGCGAAGACCCCGCACGACGGCGGCAGCGAGAACGGCTGGCAGCACTCGGCCGACGGCGGCGCCTACATGGTCGGCGAGCCGCACTCGGCGGCGTTCTGGTACCCGGTGAACGAAACCCCGCGAGACAAGGCGACCTTCACGCTCACCGCGCACGTCCCGCCGGGCTGGACGGTCATCTCGAACGGCCGCGAGGGGCCGCCGGGCACCTGGACCGAGCCGAACCCGGTCGCGAGCTACCTGACGACCATCGCGATCGGCAAGTTCCAAGTCGACAGGTCGACATTGCCGGACGGGACGCCGGTGGTCTCGGCGTACGCGCCGGGCGCCGAGGCCCGCAGCGCGATCGGCGGCCGGCTGCCGGAGGTGATCGGCTTCCTCAGCGGCAAGTTCGGGCCGTACCCGCAGTCGGCGGCCGGCGGGATCTTCCTGGACGAGAACGTCCCCTTCTCACTCGAGACGCAGACGCGGCCGACGTACGCGAAGTGGGCCGACCTGCCGACGCTGGTGCACGAGAACGCCCACCAGTGGTTCGGCGACTCGGTATCGCTCGAGAACTGGTCCGACATCTGCCTGAACGAGTGTTTCGCGTCGTACGCGCAGTGGCTGTGGGCCGAGCGCGAGGGCCAGAACCTCGACGACCGCTACCGCGCGGCGATCGAAATCACCCACGGCAGCACCGACTTCTGGGCGCAGAAGCTGGTCGGCATGGGCCAGGGCCACGAGTTCGAGGGCGTCTACAACAAGGGCATCCTGGCGCTGCACGCACTGCGCCGCCAGATCGGCGACCCGGCGTTCGACCGCCTGCTGCACGAATGGCCGTCGCGCTACCGCCACGGCAACGCGACCTGGCCGGCCTTCGAGGCGATGGCGACACGGATCAGCGGCAAGAACCTGCGGTCGTTCTTCGACGCCTGGTTCCGCGGCACGGCACTGCCCGCCGACGCAGACCTGTTCCCCGGCTCACTGCGCAGCTGAGCTGCTCGACTCGACGTACAGAGCCTCCCCATCTCGCAAGCGCGCGTCCGGGTTGCCGCTTTGCGGCTCTCGCGAGGACGACAGTTGCACCGGGGGACACACGGACAGTCCCCCGTGTCGTGAGACCTGAGGCAGCCATTGCCTTGACTGTCCGAGTCCGCAATTCATCGGCCGCACGCAGGTCGACTGCTCGCGCAGCGTGGGCAATGGCGCGAGAGAGATCCCTTGCGGCTTCGAGCGCGGCGGCCACCTGGAAGGAGTACGGCCCGAATTCGATTTCGTCCTTGTTCGGGTCATAGCCGAAACGCGAGTACCTGCTCGCTACGGTCCTTCGATCCGTACCGGCCCTGACTTCTTTCTTCTGCGGCCCTTCTCCCGACCCGAGGACCCACTGGTCGAAGTGCAGCAGACCGTTCCGCATCTGCTGAAGATCGGGAACGGCTTTGTCGAACTGTGCCCGGGCACGGCCGAGTTCGGCGATCACAGCCTGGCCCATCTTCAAGTTCCTCAAAGCCGTTTGCTGCAGCTTTTCCGCCACAGCGCCTCCGAAACGGCAATCGCATACGGATTGTCCGCCGGTGACCAAGTGTTGTCCGCGCTCGACATCCAGGTAGTGTCGCCGAAGAACTTCGGGGCACGCCACCTCATTCCGGGAGCGAGGCCCCGGCTCACTGCGCAGCTGAGCTGCCCAGCAAGGACCGCGTCAGCGCACTCCGCGCGTCCTGCATCTCCCGCAACGCCGCCATCAGCTCCTCGTCCCCGACGACGACGTCCTCGTGCGGGCGCGCACCCAGCGCCAGCAGCGACGCGCGGCGCAGCAGCTCCTTCGCGAACGACGCCGTCATCCCCGCCGTCGCCTCGACGACCGGCCCGAGGTCCGCCGTCAGCGTCAGGCCCCGCGCGTACAGGCGCAGCAGTGCTTCACGCCCGGCCGCGTCCGGGAGCGGGATCTCGACGGCCAGGTCGACGCGGCCCGGGCGGTCCGCGAGGGCCTTCTCCAGCTCGCCGGCCCGGTTGGTGGTGAGCAGGAACGTCACGTCCGCGTCGCCGCCCACGCCGTCCATCGCGTCGAGGAGCGTGAACAGCAGTGGCTGGACCATCGGCCCGTAGCTGCGGTCCTGTGCGATCAGGTCGACGTCCTCCAGCACCACCACGCTCGGCTGCAGCCGCCGCGCCAGCTCCGCGGCCTTGCCGATGAACCGCATCGCCGTGCCGGACAGGATGATCACCGTGGTGCCCGGCAGGCGGCCCATCAGGTAGCGGACCGTGTGCGTCTTGCCGGTGCCGGGCAGGCCGTGCAGCAGCAGCCCGCGCTTGAGGTGCTGCCCCGCCGCCAGCAGCCGCTCGCCGTGTTCCGCGATGCCGACCGTGTGCCGCTCGATCGCGTCGAGCACGCCGTCCGGCAACACGACCTCCTCGCCGGTCAGTGCCGGGCGCGGGAGGAACGTGAGCAGCTCGTTGCCGCGGTGCTCGCTCGTGCCGAAGGCCAGCACCTGCCCCCGCAGGAGGTCGTGCTCGGCCATCAGCCGCTCGACGCGGTCGCGTACTTCGGTGGCGGTCACCCGCGACGTCGCCAGGACCTCCAGCCGGCAGTGCTCGAGCCCCCACTGCGGCGTCGCGCCGCGGATGGCGAGCAGCACCGGGTCGCCGTCCGGGGCGTGCGTGCCGACGAGCCCGAGCTGCACCGCCTCGGTCGCGTCGTCCGGACCGGTCGCCGTGGTCGTGTAGTCCACCGAGCCGAGGTCGTACATCCCCTGCCTGCGTGCGGTGGCGAGCATCCCGATCAGGTCTTCGTGCGTGCGCTGGCCGCCCGCGATGCCGAACCAGCCCACGGCCGTGCCGTGCTCGGCGAGGTAGGCGTCGACGCCGCGCTGGATGTTGGCGTGCTCCCACATCGGCCAGTTGCGGGTCACGACCACGACCTCGGGCAGCGGTGCGCCCAGGTGGCCGGTCACGCGCTCGATCAGTTCGTTGCCCCCGCCGCCGTCGACCTGGTCGGCGGTGGCCCGCACGATCCGGGCGAGGTCTGCCGCGAGTTCGCGCTCCGCACTCCCCATGCCACCACAGTGGCACGGATCACACCCGGCGGCCAACGGTTTCGCGCCCGAGGTTCGCCGGCAGCGGGCCGTGAAGCGCCCCAATGTGGCGTTCGGTGCGTCTGACGCACCCAATGTGGCGTTCGGTGCGTCGAACGCAACCAACGCCACATTGGGGCGCTCGTCCCGGACGTCGAACAACTGCGACGCGCGACACTAGTCTGGGGTCATGAGTGTCGTGAAGATCAACGCCATCGAGGTCCCCGAAGGCGCCGGGCCCGAGCTGGAGAAGCGCTTCGCCGCCCGCATGCACGCGGTCGACGAGCAGCCGGGCTTCCTCGGCTTCGAGCTGCTGCGCCCGGTTTCCGGCGAGACGCGCTACTTCGTGTACACGAAGTGGGAGACCGAGGAGCACTACCAGGCGTGGGCGAAGGGCGGCCCGGCCGCGGCGGCGCACTCGGGCGAGCGGGCCAAGCCCGTCTCCACCGGGGCGAACCTGCTGGAGTTCGAGGTCGTCCTCGGCTCGAAGCCGGGTGAGTGACCTCGCTCGGGCCGCGGAGCTCCTGGACGGCGCCGGCGCACTCCTGATCTGCGCCGGCGCCGGGATGGGCGTCGACTCCGGCCTGCCCGATTTCCGCGGCGGGGAAGGGTTCTGGCGCGCGTATCCGCCGTACGCCCGGCTCGGGCTGCGGTTCGAGGAGCTCGCCGACCCGCGGCACTTCGCCGAGGACCCCGAGCTGGCCTGGGGTTTCTACGGGCACCGGCTGGAGCTGTACCGCAAGACCGTGCCGCACGAAGGTTTCCGGCTGCTGCGGTCGTTCGGCTCGCGCACCCCCGGCGGCGCCCGCGTGTTCACGTCCAATGTGGACGGTCAGTTCCAGGCGGCGGGCTTCGAGTTCGTCGCCGAGGCGCACGGCTCGATCCACCACCTGCAGTGCCTCGACGGCTGCACGTCCGAGATCTGGCCCGCCGACATGGACGTCGTGGTCGACGAAGAGACCATGCGCGCGGTGCCGCCGCTGCCGTCGTGCCCCCGCTGCGGCGGGCTCGCGCGGCCCAACATCCTGATGTTCGGCGACTTCTCCTGGGTCCCGGACCGCAGCCAGGCCCAGCTGGACGAGCTGACGGCGTGGCGCCGGACCGCGCGCGACCTCGTGGTGGTGGAACTGGGCGCGGGTCAGGCCGTCCCGACGGTCCGCCGGTACGCCGAACTCGCGAGCGCGGCGACCGGCGCGTTGATCCGCGTCAACCCGCGGGAGCCGGAGATCCGCCACGGCCGCGGGGTGTCGATCGCGGCCGGGGCGCTGGAAACGCTCAGGACCCTGCTCGCAGCCAGAGATCCCGGTTCCCGGCGATGAGCACCCGGCCGTCGGCCAGGGTCGCGGCCGCGTGCACCGGCGACTCGCCGCACCCCAGCTCGCCACGTTGCCAGCCCTGCCCTGCCCGCACCAGCACCGACGAGCAGAAGCGGGTGTTTTCGTTCGGCCGCTGCGGTTCGAAGGTCCGGGCGGCCAGCACCGGGTTGCCGTGCGCGTCGAGCGCGCCCGTCACGACGCCGCCCGGCCCTGGAGCGTCCACAGTGGACCATGCGCCCGGCTTGCCGGTGACCACGAACGGTTTCTGCGAAGACCCGTTCGAGACTTCCCCGTAGAGCAGCCACTCCCCGCCGACCGGCAGGATCCCGTACACCAGCGTCTGGTCCGATGGCGTCGAGAGTTCCGACACCGACCAGCTGCCGCCGCCGTCGTGGGACGCCCAGATCTGCAGCCGCGGGTTCGAATACCCGGCCGCGACCAGCTCGGAGCCGTTCGCCGCCACCGACCAGGGACCGTTCGCGCCGTCCACCCCCGGGGCGACCGGCATGACCACCGTGCGTTCGGACTTGCCTTCGTCGTCCGACACCCAGGCGACCGGCCGGGTCGTCTGCCCGTCGAGGAACGCCGTCCCGACGGCCACCAGGTTGCCGCCCGACCGCGCCAGCGCCCTCGGGTCGCGCTGACCACGCAGCTCGGCGAGTGGGGTGACCGTGCCGTCGGCGTCCCGGCGGGTGAACTTCGTGGAGACGCCGAGCACCGAGCCGTCCGGCCCCGGCACCGCCCCCACGGCGGGCAGCCCGCCGCCACGCCATCCGTTCCCCGCGCGCACGACTTCCGGACCGGGGCCGCCGCTGCCCGGCGCCGGATCGATCTTCAGCTTCTCGCAGCCCGCGTCGCCGGTCCAGTTCGCGTTGACCTCGCGGTAGCCGTTCGAATAGTTGCCGAGGCCGAGCACGCAGCCGCCCACCGGGACCAGCGTCTTCAGCCCGACGTTCGACGCCACCCAGTCGCCGTCGGCCGGGAACTGCACCGCCCCGGCGTGCGCGGTGAAGCCGAGCGCGCTTTTCGGGCCGTCGCCGGTCCCCGAAGAAGCGGCGGGCTTCTGGCCGCAGCCGGCGACGAGCAGGACCAGCAACAACGGCACGAGTCTTCGCATGCCGGTCAGCCTGCCAGGAACTCGTTCACGGCAGGCGCACTTCGGCGAAAACCGCCCGGTGGTCGCTGCCCGGGACGTCGAAGACCCGGTAGTCCAGCACCGCCGCCCGGTTGTCCACCACCACGTGGTCGATCGTCACCACCGGCGTGTGGTCCGCGGGCCACGTCGGCACCAGCGCCTCGCCGCGTTCCTCCGCCGCGTCGTTGTAGCCGCGGGACAGCACGGTCCGGAACGCCGCGTGGTCCAGCGTCGCGTTGAAGTCGCCCGCCAGGATGCGCAGGCCGTGCTCGCCCGCCGCGCGGGACAGGTCCTTCATCTCGCGCTCCCACTGCGGGGTGTCGACGTCCGGGGAGACCGGGTGGACGGCGACGATCTCGGCCACCACGCCGTCGCCGAGGTCGGCCTGGGCACCCGGCTGCTTGGCCGCCGAATCTCCGGTCAGGTTGATCTCCTTCAGCGGGAACCGCGACACGATCCCCGAGCCGAACGCGCCGGGCGCCGGGTGCAGCACCCGGTACGGCAGCGTCTGGAACAGCCCGGCCGCGGCCAGCCCGTCGACCGCGCGGGGTGTCATCTCGACGAGGTTCAGCACGTCGATCCGCTGCTCGCGCACCAGGTCGACGACGGCCTTGGGGTCCGCCCGGCCGTAGAGCAGGTTCGAGGCGAGTATCCGCAGGGTCTTGCCGTGCACCTCGCGTTGCTCGGCCGCCGACAGCCGCGGGACCACGAGAACGGCGAGGACGATCGCCAGCACCAGCGCGACCCCGCCGGTCCACCACCGCCGCAGAGCCAGGGCGAGGACACCGGCGAGGACACCGGCGGCCGTCGCATACGGCGTCAGCGACAGCACGACGATCGTGTACCAGTCGCCGTCGAAGCCGATCAGGCGCAGCGCGACCCACGCGCCCAGCAGCACCACCGGAGCCACCAGCAGGGCCGTGACCAGCGGTTTCTTCCGCCGCGACCGCGTCTCTTCCGCAAGCACCATGCTGCCGAGTATGCCGAGCCCGGCCCCCGGCGGCCCCGGCGGCGACAACTCCTCCACAAGATCTCCACCAGCGGCTGCCAGCGCCTGCCAGTCCGCTGTGCGTGGCTTACCAGCGCCGCCGTCCACAGTGTCCCTCGAAGGCGACAGCGAAGGAGGACGCCCATGTCGCACGCGATCCAGGCCGAGGGCCTGGTCAAGCAGTTCGGGGAGACCAAGGCGCTGGACGGGGTGGACCTCGAGGTCCCGTTCGGCCAGGTCGTGGGGGTGCTCGGGCCGAACGGCGCGGGCAAGACGACCGCCGTCCGGATCCTGGCGACCCTGATGAAACCGGACGCCGGCAGAGCCACGGTCGGAGGCTACGACGTGGTCGCCGACCCGGTGCGGGTCCGCAGCCTGATCGGGCTGACCGGGCAGTACGCGTCGGTCGACGAGGACCTCAACGGCATCGAGAACCTCGTCCTGATCGGCCGGCTGTACGGCTACTCCCGGGCAGCCGCGAAGGCGCGGGCCACCGAGCTGATCGAGCGGTTCGAGCTGACCAAGGCCGCCAAGCGGCCGATCCGGACGTACTCGGGCGGCATGCGGCGGCGGCTCGACCTGGGCGCGAGCCTCGTCGGCCGGCCCGAGGTGCTCTACCTCGACGAGCCGACCACCGGGCTCGACCCGCACGCCCGCAACGAGGTCTGGGACGTCGTCCGCGGCCTCGTCGCCGAGGGCGCCACGGTGCTGCTGACCACGCAGTACCTGGAGGAGGCCGACCAGCTGGCCGACAAGATCACCGTGTTCGACCACGGCCGGGTCGTCGCCGACGGCCGCGCCGACGAGCTGAAGCGCCGCGTCGGCGGGCAGACGCTGCAGGTGCGGCCGACCCAGCTGTCCGACATGGACGCCGTCCACCGGATCCTCGGCGACCTGTCCGGCGTCCGGCCGGTCCGCGACGACGCGACCGGGTTGCTCACCGCGCCGGTCGACGACCCGGTCCTGCTGTCCACTCTGGTCCGCAAGCTGGACGAAGCCGGGATCACCGCGGACGAGCTGGCGCTGCGGCTGCCCAGCCTCGACGAGGTGTTCCTCGCCCTCACCGGGCACACCGCCGAACAGTCCGTTGAGGACAAGACCCTCGAAGGGAGCCTGGCATGACGACGCTGGCCCTCGACCGCCCGGCCCCGCCGCGGCACATCAGCCCCGGTAAGGGGTTCCAGCACGCGCTTTCGCTGGCGTGGCGCGGCATCCTGAAGATCCGCAAGAACCCCGAACAGCTCGCCGACGTCACCCTGATGCCGATCGTCTTCCTGGTGATCTTCGTCTACCTGTTCGGCGGCGCGCTGTCCGGTTCGACCGACGCCTACCTGCAGATGGTCGTGCCCGGCATCATCGTGATGAACATCCTGCAGGCGTGCTTGACCGTCGGCGTGCAGCTCAACACCGACGTCACCAAGGGCGTGTTCGACCGGTTCCGCAGCATGCCGATCGCCCGCTCGGCACCGCTGATCGGCGCGGTGCTCGCCGACGTCGTGCGCTATGTCGTGTGCCTGACCGTCCTGATGATCGTGGCGACGGTCATGGGCTACCGGATCGCGACCAGCCCCGGCGAGTTCGCCGTGGCGATTCTGCTCGCGCTGGCGTTCGGGCTGAGCTTCTGCTGGGGCTCGGTGTTCGTCGGCATGCTGATGAAGACGCCGGGCTCGGCGCAGGCGCTGATGTTCGTCTTCATCATGCCGCTGACGTTCGGCAGCAACGTGTTCGTCCAGACGAACACCATGCCGGGCTGGCTGCGGGCGTGGGCGGACATCAGCCCGGTCAGCCTGATGGCGAACGCGCTGCGCGGCCTGATGAACGGCGGTGCCGTCGCCGGGCCGCTGGCCGGGGCGCTGGCCTGGATGGCCGGTGCGGTGGTCGTGTTCTTCCCGCTGGCGACGTGGGCGTACCGCCGGCGGGTCTGAGGGGCGCGGACGCACGGGGGTGAACCGCGCCAGGGGAAAGCTGAAAGGGACGTTCGCGGGGGCGGACGTCCCTTTCAGCTCGCGCCGTCCAGCAACCAGGCGACCGTGTCCTTTTTGGACACCTGACACGCCTGTTCGTAGATCTCGTCGTAGTCCGGCAGGGCTTCGCGCAACTCGGCGATCAGTTCGCGCAGCTCGGGACTGCCGCGGTCCAGCCGGCCGCGGACGACGGCGGAGGCGGCGACCACCCGCGCGGCCGTCTCGTAGCGGCCCTGCCGCGCGCGGACCATCGCCAGCAGTTCCACCGCGCCGGCCATGTCCGGCATGTCACCACGCCGGTTCGTCGCCTGGATCGCGACGGCGAGGTGGCCCTCCGCTTCTTCGGCGCGGCCCTGGAGCAGCAGGATCCGCGCCTCGAAGACGTGGATGAACTCGTCGCCGATGCCGCCGGGGAACCAGTCGTCGCCGCCCAGCGCCTTGACGCGGTCGAGCAGCGCCCGCGCTCCGGCCAGCTCACCCGTGCGCAGCAGCAGCTCGAGCCGCCCGAACATCAGGATGGCCCGGTGCTGCAGGTTCGTGATGTTTTCGCCGTAGCGTTCCGCGGCCTCCTGGTCGCGCCAGGCGCCCTCGATGTCCCCGGTGCGGGCCCGCTCGACGGCCAGCCGCCACCAGTGCTGCACGGCGTCCTCGTGCGAGCGCAGCTCCATCGAAAGCGCCAGGCCCTCCTGGAAGATCTCGATGGCCTTGGCGCTTTCGCCGTCCTGGGACAACGCGTTCGCCTTGAAGCTCAACGTCATCGCGATGCCCCAGCGGTCGCCGACCGCCGCGAACCCGGCGTGGGCGAGATCGCGTGCCCGGTCGGCCCCCTCGACGTCGCCCAGGTCTTCGAGCAGGAAGCTGTCCACCCAGTGCCCGCCGGCCCGGGTCCACGGGTCCGGGTGCTGCTCGGCCCGGCGCACCTCCCGGACGGCCACCTCGCGGTCACCGCCGAGGAAGGCCAGCATCGGCAGGGCCACCGCGAGCCCGGGGTACCGGGTCACCGCGTCGCTGCGCACGCAGTCGTCGACCAGCTCGAGGATCTCGGCGCGCTCCGAGCGCACCGGGATCTCGTCCATGAGGTAGAGCAGCGCCCGGTAGGCGGCCGCGACCGCGGGCGGCAACCGGTCGCCGAACGCGAGGGCCTCGCGGATCAGCCCGCCGACGCGGCTGCCCTGGCCGAGCACGGTGAGGTACCAGAACATCCCGTCCAGCAACGCGACCGCGTTGTCCACATCGGACATCTCGATCGAGCCGCGCAGGGCCGCGATCATGTTCGCGCTCTCGGTCTCGTACTGGTCGATCGCCCGCAGCTGCTCGCCGGTGCGCAACGTCGGTTCCAGCCGTTGCGCGAGCTCGGCGTAGTACGACGCCACCGCGCGGCGCATCCGGTCGTGCTCGCCCGACTCGGCCAGCCGCTCGGTGGCGTAGGCCCGCAGCGTTTCGAGCATCCGGTACCGCGGCTCGCCGTCAGTGCCGCCCACAGTGTCCACAATGGACTTCTCGACCAGGCTGCCGAGCACGTACGGCACGTCGGCGGCGGGCAGCAGCTCGTCGGCGCACACGGCCTCGACCGACTCCAGCTCGGCGCCGCCCGCGAACACCGCGAGCCGCCGGGCCAGCACCAGTTCCGGCTCGGTCAGCAGGTCCCAGCTCCACTCGACCACCGCGCGCAGCGTCCGCTGGCGCGGCAGGGCCGTGCGGCTGCCCGAAGTGAGCAGCCGGAACCGGTCGCCGAGGCGCCCGGCGATCTGGGCCACGGTCATCGAGCGCAACCGCGCCGCGGCCAGCTCCAGCGCCAGCGGCATCCCGTCGAGCCGGCGGCAGATCTCCCCAACCTGGTCCACAGTGGACTCGTCGAGCACGAAGTCGGGACGGACCGCCGCCGCCCGGTCGAGGAACAGCCGGGTCGAGTCGAGCTCGGCGGCCTCCGCGGGCGCGGCGCGTTCCGCGGGCACCGGCAACGGGCCGAGCGGGCAGAGCGCTTCGCCGGTGATGGCCAGCGGCTCGCGGCTGGTGGCCAGGATCCGCAGCCGCGGCGCCCGGTGCAGCAGTTCGTCGGCCAGCCGCGCGGCCGCGTCGACGACGTGCTCGCAGTTGTCCAGCACCAGCAGCGCTTCCGCGCCGCCGAGCACCTCGACCGCCTGTTCCACCGGGTCCGCCTGGCGCCGGTGGACGTCGGTCTCGGTGCGGATCTCGCGGACCTCGAGTGCGCCCAGCAGCGCGCCGCCGACGTCGTCGGGGTCGCGCACGCCGGCCAGGGCGGCGAACCAGACCCGGCCCCGCTGGTGCGCCGGGTGCCGCGACGCCGCCTCGGCGGCCAGCCGGGTCTTGCCCGCCCCGCCCGGCCCGGTCAAGGTGACCAGCCGGGCGCCGCCGAGCAGTTCCGCCAGCAGCTTGAGCTCGTCGTCGCGGCCGACGAACGTGGTCAGCCGTGTCGGCAGCCGGTCCGCGACCGGTGACGGCGGCGCGAGCTCCCCGCGCAGCGCGGCGACGTGGATCTCCTGCAGCTCGGCCGACGGGTCGACACCGAGCTGGTCGGCCAGCGTGCGGCGGAGCGCCGCGTAGACGGCCAGCGCCTCCGGCTGCCGCCCGGCCGCGCAGAGCGCGCGCATCCGCAGCCCGGCCAGCCGTTCGCGCAGCGGGTCGGCGTCGGCCGCGGCCGTCAGGTCGGCCAGGACGGCGGCGTGCTCACCCAGCCGGATCAGGGCGTCGAACCGGTCTTCGGCGGCCTCCGCCCGCAGCCCGGCGAGCCGCCGGGCGGGCGCGGCCGCGAACGGCGCGTCGAGGACGTCGGCGAGCGCGTCGCCCTGCCAAAGCGCGAGAGCCTCGGTGAGCAGCTCCGCCGCGTGCGCGTCCCGGCCCGCGGCGAGCTCACGGCGGCCGTCGGCGGCGAGCCGTTCGAACCGCTCGGCGTCGACGTCGTCGGCCGTCAGCGCGAGCCGGTAGCCGCCCGGGCCGGATTCGACGGCCACCGGGAGCGCTTTCCGCAACCGGGACACCAGCGACTGCAGGGCATTGGCCGCGTCGGACGGCGGTTCGCCACCCCAGAGCCCGTCGACGAGCGTGTCGGCCGGGACCGCACGCCCCGCGTCCAGGGCGAGCCTGGCCAAGAGCATGCGGAGGCGGGCGCCGCCGATGTCGATCGGCGTGCCGTCGTCTTCCGCCGCCCGCAGCGGCCCCAGTAGCGCAATGCGCATGCGTCCAGCTTTCCAGACTGCCCGACCATGCCGGTTCGGGCCGACGGAAGTGCTGATTATCCGGACAAATCAGACTTGCCCCGCCGAATCATCCGTTCGTGGCGATACGTTGCGGACCGAGGTCCATCCGATACGGACAGGAGCGTTCATGAGGGGACAGAAACCGGTCGTGGTCGCGGCCGCCGTCGTCGCCAGTCTCTGCCTCGGCGCCGGCGTCGCCGCGGCGGGTGACGGCTGGGGCCCGGCACGGCCCGGCAGCGACGGGGCCGGTGACAGCTACTACCCGCAGGACGGCAACGGCGGGTACGACGTCGCCGACTACAACCTCAAGGTCGGCTACGACCCCGCGTCGCACCAGCTCACCGGCGTCCAGGACATCTCGGCGCGGGCGACCCAGTCGCTCAGCTCGTTCGACCTCGACCTGCACGGCCTGACCGTCGATTCGGTCAAGGTCGACGGCCGGGACGCGAAGTTCAGCCGGACCGGGGACCACGAGCTGGTCATCACGCCGTCGCGGGCGCTGTGGCGCGGCCAGAACTTCGCGGTCGAGATCGCCTACCACGGCGTGCCCGCGCCGATCCAGGACCCGCTGCTCGGCCCGAACGGCTGGCAGTACACGCCGGGCGGCGCGACCTTCGTCGCCGGCGAGCCGAAGTCGGCGACCACCTGGTACCCGGTCAACGACACGCCGCTGGACAAGGCCACGTTCCACCTGGCGATCACCGTGCCGGACGAGTGGGGCGTGATCGCCAACGGCCGCGAGAAGCCGTCGGTCAAGGCACCCGGCGGCACCACGCACGTCTGGGCCGAAGAGACGCCGATCGTGCCGTACATGACGACGGTCGCGATCGACAAGTGGACCTTCGACCGCCAGAAGCGCAAGGACGGCACCCCGATCGTCAGCGCGTTCGCCCCCGGCGTGCCCGATTCGGCCAAGCAGGCCGAAGCCCGGCTGCCGGAGATCCTCGACTTCCTCGAGTCCAAGTTCGGCAAGTACCCGGTCGACGCGGCGGGCGGCATCTTCCTCAACGCGCAGATCGGGTTCTCGCTGGAGACGATGAGCCGCCCGATCTACTCCGGCGGCTGGGCCGGGGTCGTCCCGGTGATCGTCCACGAGAACGCCCACCAGTGGTACGGCGACTCGGTGGCGGTCGAGCACTGGAAGGACGTCTGCCTCAACGAGTGCTTCGCCTCCTACGCCGAGTGGCTGTGGGACGAGGCGAAGGAGGGCGCCGACCTGAACAAGCAGTACGCCGACGAGGTCAAGAAGAGGCCGGCGGCGTTCTGGAACGGCAAGCTGTACGACATGGGCCCGGGCAAGGAGTTCACGTCCGTGTACTCGAAGGGCCCGCTGATGCTGCACGCGCTGCGCAACTACATCGGGCAGCCGGCGTTCGACTTCGTGCTGAAGACGTGGCCGTCGCTGCACCGGGGCGGGAACGGGAGCATGCAGGAGTTCCAGTGCTACACCGAGCTCGTCGCGCACCGGAGCCTCAAGGGCTTCTTCGACGCGTGGGTGTACGGCACCGGCAAGCCCGCTGACCAGTACCTCTTCCCGGGTGGCCTGAAGCCGGCCGCCTGACCTCTTGCCACGAGGGGCACCCTGATGGACTTTAGGTCCATGAGGGTGCCCCTCATGGCGTAGCGGGAGGTGTGATGGCCAAGGTGCTGATGACGGGGTTCGCGCCGTTCGGCGGCGAGTCGGTGAACCCGTCGTGGCAAGCGGTCTCGCTGGTGGGCGCGCGGCGCGACGACGTCGCCGCAGTCGAGCTGCCGTGCGAGTTCGCCGCGTCGCTGCCCGCGTTGCGCGGGGCACTCGAAGCGCACCGGCCGTCGCTGGTGGTCTGCGTCGGCCAGGCGGGCGGCCGCTTCGACGTGACGCCGGAGCGCGTCGCGATCAACCTGATCGACGCCCGCATCCCCGACAACGCGGGCGCCCAGCCGGTGGACGTCCCGGTGGTCCCGGACGGCCCGGCTGCCTACTTCACGACGTTGCCGGTGAAGGCCTGCACGGCGGCGATCCGCGCCGCGGGCGTGCCGGCGTCGGTCTCCCACACCGCCGGGACGTACGTGTGCAACCAGGTCTTCTACGGCCTGATGCACCTGCTGGCCACGGACTTCCCCGGTGTGCGCGGCGGGTTCGTGCACGTCCCGTTCAGCCCGGAACAGGTCGCGGCCGCCGGCAAGCAGGCGCCGTCCCTGAGTGTCGAGAAGATCGCCGACGCGCTGGAAGCCTTGGCGGACACGGCATCGGCGGTCACCGAGGATCTGCCGGTCAGCGCGGGCGCGGAGCATTGACGAGAGGCGGTACGGCGGTCCGCTCGTGATCTGGGGCACACCGCCGGCAAACCAGCCTGTCGGCCGATCGAACGATGTTTTCATGTCCGGACTGCGCAGCCTACGAAGAGGTGAGTGATGATCGGATTCGAGACCGACCTGCAGGACCTGCGGGATTCGGCCGGAGCCCTCCAGGGCGCGGCCGACGCCGCGGAAACCGCGTCGAACGGCCTGCGCGGCACCGACGTCCCGGTCTCGCCCGCCGGCGGCGGCATCCTCGGCAGCATGTTCCCCGTGGACAACGCGTTCGGCCGCTCGCTGGGCATGCCGGCCGTCGCGGCGGCCTACAACGACCACCTGGCGAAGATCCAGAAGCTGGTCGCGCGGCTGCACCAGACCACCGCCGACACGAGCCACGCGCTGATGCGGGTCGCCGAGCTGTACGAACAGGCCGACGCGGACTCGAAGCAGCGCGTCAACCGCGCGGCCGCCGGCCTGGAAGGGAACTGAGGACGTGGACGGCTACTTCGACACCGGCCTCGACGCCGAACCGATGTCCAGCGGGGACGACCGCCGCGCCGAACTCCTCGAAGGCATCTCCGACGACCTGAAGGACGGCGCGAACGACGCGCTGGACGCCATCGACGTGCTGCGGCTGACGGACGTCTTCCTGTTCGGCTTCGACGATTCCAACGAGAACGTCCGGAAGATGCAGGACGAGGTCGCCGCCATCTACCGCGAGTTCTCCGACGCCGACATCGACCACGAGTCGGCCTCCGGGCTGCAGCACCTGATCATGAAGCACGACGCCGTCTGGAAGCAGCTGCAGCGCGACTCGAAGCCGAAGCTCGACGACGCCCGGCAGTTCCTCGACGAGTGGCGCGGCTCCGCGGCGAACGCCGTCAAGGCCTACCTGAACCAGCTGGCCGACGCGTTCACCGAGGTCGAAACCAAGATCACCGTGCTGGAGAGCGACATCGTGGCGGCGCGCGAGGCCATCGCGTCGGCCCGGCAGGACCTGAGCAACCTCGGCACGACCTTCCTGGAGACGGCGAAGAAGTTCAAGGAAGACCAGTCCCGCAAGCGGGAAGCCGCGTTTTCGAAAGTGCTCGCGGCGACGTTCGCCGGCGCGGTCGCCGGGCTGCTCACCGTGGCCAGCGCCGGGGTCGCCGCCGGGGCGGGCGCCGCGGTCTTCACGATGGCCAACGGCGCGCTGGTGGCCGGCAACGCCGCCGGCGGCGCGATCACCGCGGCGGTGGCGAACCAGGCCGAGATCACCGGCGACAATGCGTTCGACCTGTACCAGAGCTTCCTCGACAGCGCGGGCAAGATCCGCGACGGCGCCGCCGACGCCGCCCAAACGCTGGCGAACCGCATCGGCGACGAAGCCGTCGACCTGCCGAAGATCCCCGACCCGCCGGACGTCAGCCCGGGCTCGAGCTTCGACCCGTCGAACTTCGAAACCGACCACACCTCGCGGCAGACCGAGAAGAACGTCCGGGACGCGGACGTCGACATCGCGCCCGACGGGCGGGTTTCGCGCGACGACGGCCACCTGGAGCGGATGAATGGCTGATCGCCCGGCCAAACCGGACCGCGACGCTTTGCTGGCCGAGCTGTCCGCGCTGTCGGCGACGGCGACGTCCGCCGACGGCGCGGTTTCGCTCTCGGTCAACACCGACGGCGTGCTGACCCGGCTGCGGCTGACCGACGCCGTCTCGGAGATGTCGCCGTCCGAGATCGCGGACACCGTCCTCCGGACGTACATCGAGGCTCAGCGCGAGTCGGCGAAGCGGACCGGGCAGCTGCTGGCGCCGCTGGGCAGCGGCGGCTACCTGATGGACCGGCTGCGCTGGCGGGTGCAGTACGAGCCCGCGCCGGATGATCCTCCGGCGGTCCCCGCGGCTCCGCGCGCGGAGCAGGACGGCAAGGTGCTGAAGGACCGGTCTTCGGACGCCCCGGCCGCCGCACCGCCGTCCGGCCCGCCGGGCGACGACGACTGGTACGACAAGGGGATGCGGTTCCAGCCGGCCTGGTGAGAGGCGTCAGGCCGGCTTGAGCTGGCCGGTGAAGACGGCGACGAGGTCCTCGGTGCGGCGGGCGTCATGCGAGAGGTAGAGCCCGGCCGCCCGGCGGCCGTCCACGCCGAAGAGCACGATCCCGGCGACAGTACCGAGACCGGCGACGTACCGGCCGTGCAGCCCGCCGCCGTCCCAGGTCCCGCTCACGGCGCCGTTGCCGCCTGGCTGCAGGTGCACGCTCGCCTCGATGTCGTCGATCGTCACGCCCTGGTAGTAGCTGACGTAGTCCTTTCGGCCGTCCTTGAATCCGCAGGTGACCGCCGCTTGGGCGTGCAGCAGCTTGCCCACGCCGTCGGCGGCCTGGCAGGTGGCGCGGTCCGGGACGGTACCGGCCAGCGAGCGCAGGCAGGGGGTGAACCCGGCGCGGTCACGCTCCGCTGTCGACGTGCAGTCCACTGTGGACTCAGCGGCGGATTCGTTCTTGGTCACGAGGACGACGACGGGCACCGCGATCGCGACGACGACGGCGAGCACCGCGAGCCCGACGAGCCACGGCTTGAGCTTCTTGCGCTGCTCCGGTTTCGGTTGCGGCTGCGGTGCGTACTGCTGGGCTGGTTGCTGCCACGCTTGCGGCCGCGGCGGCGTCACGGGTGGTCGGACGGGCGCGAACGCGGGCACGGTGAGGTCGCTGGTGCCCAAAGGCACGTGGTGGAGCCCGAACGCGACGGCCGTCTCGGGCTGGTCCTGCGTGGTGGGGGTGACGCCGAGCTGCCGTCCGAGCAGGGTGGCGAGCAGCGGCATCCGGCTCGGCCCGCCGACGAGGTAGACACCGCCGAGCTGCGCGGGACTCAGCCCGGCACGGCGGATGGTCGCGCCGAGCAGTTCGGCGCTGCGCAGCAGGCTGGGCCGCACGAGGGCTTCGAGCTCGTCCCGGGTGACGAGGACGTCCCCGAAGGGTTCGGGCATCGGCACGTGGGTCTGGGCGTGCCGCGACAGGCTTTCCTTGGCGTCGCGGACATCCTGCAGCAGGGCCCGGCGCGCGCGACGGTCGGCGGTGGTCTGCGGCCGCAGAAGACGTTGCCACTGCGCCGGATCGGCGTGCGACACTTCGCGGCCGATGTGCACGAGCAGCGCCTGGTCGATGTCGAGGCTGCCGAGGTCGGGCAGGCCATCCTCGGCGAGCACGGCGAAACCCTGCTGCGTCACGCCGACGACAGCGCAGTCGAAGGTGCCGGCCCCGAGATCGTAGACACCGATGGGTCCACTGGTCCGGCTCCCGAGACTGGCATAGTGCGCGGCGGCGGCCACCGGCTCGGGAATCAGCCGCACATCACCGAACCCGGCCTTGACGGCGGCGGTCCGGAGCACGTCCTGCCGGTCGGCACCCCAGCCGGCGGGGTGCGAAATCCGCGTCTGCGCGGGCGGCCGGCCGAGCTGCCGTTCGGCCTCCTCGCCGACCCGCCGCAGCACGGCGGCGAAGGCGTCGGGGATCGCGACGGTGGTCTCGCCCAGCTGGAGGACACCCTCGTCGATCCGCCGTTTGGGATGGGGTTCGAACCGGCTGGGATCAAGCCGCGCCCGCCGTTCGGCATCCTGCCCGACGACGAGCATCCCGTCATCGTTGACGTAGACGGCGGAGGACATGGTGACGGACCCGTCGACCTCGATGGCCCTCGGTCCCCGGCCGAAGGCGGAGAGCACCCCCACGGTGCTGGAAGTCCCGAAGTCGATCGACAGCACGTCCAAAGCGGTTCCCTCCCCGAGCCCGCGAGCATCGTCTCACGGGCGAGGGGTACGGCTTCGGTCAGGCAGAGCCGCGCTCCACAGCCGAAACGGTGACGTCGCGATCTTCGAAATCGGCGGCCACACGCATCCGGCCGCCGAGAGCCGTGATGTAGCGGCGGAGAGTGTCCAGCTCCCTCTGCCCGGGGTCACCCTGTTCGAGCCGGCTGATCCGCGGCCGGCTGACCCCCATCCGACGGGCGAGCTCGGTTTGGCCGATGCCGGCGTCCTCGCGAAGCTGAGCCAGGCGAAACCCGAGCACGTAAGCCTCGGTGGCCTCGCGTGCGGAGGCGCGGGCGGCCTCGACGTCCCGACCGGCCTCACGGTCGATGGCGAGCTTGTCGGCCTCCAGTTTCCGGCCTTGTCGCCGGCTACCAGGAGCAACGCGTGTCGAGCGGGGTCGAACGCGCAGAGGGTCGTCTCATGCGCCCCAATGTGGCGGGGGGGGGGGGGGGGCCCCCCCACCCCCCCCGGGGGGGGGGGGCGGGGCACAACCCCAACAACTTGGTTCTGGTGAGA
>NZ_JBFACT010000064.1:0-53023 GCF_040640995.1 Amycolatopsis sp. NPDC021455
GCCATGACTCACCTCCACCGGCCAGCCTCGCGATCACCAGCCCGGATGTCCACGCGACACGGTTACCGCGTCAACGTTCCTTGATGAGGCACTAGTGCGAACGGACCAGCGCGGCCACGCTCAGGAAATGCCGACCGCCACCACGAGACCCAGGCCGATGTGCGCGGCCGCGACGACGATGCTCACCGGGGCGAACTTCTCGCTCTCGATGGTCGACGCCACGTCGATGCGGGTCGCCCACTCCAGCAGCCGCACCGCGATCACCTGGACGGCGATCCCGAGGAGGCCGTAGACCAGCGACGTGATCAGGCCCTCGGTCAGGTCGCTCGCCGAGTTGAAGATCGCCACGACGACGATGAACGCCATCGAGAGCATCCCGGACGCGGTCACGATCACCGCGTTCGGCAGGCCCTGCGTCACGAGCTTCGACAGCTTGCCGGGCGTGGTCCAGTCGATCGCGTAGAACCCGGCGAACATCAGCAGCAGCCCGACGACGCCGTACAGCAGGATCGCGCCGATCCCCCGCACGAGGTCGGAGCCGAACGTGTCGGACAGCGCAAGCGTCGAGGTCACGAGTTTTCTCCCAAGAAGTCAGCGATGGGGTGTTCTATCACGGCTCGGGGATGCGGTGTGGGACGAATGCCGCACCGTCGTCGGTGACCAGGCCGCCGGTCTCGCGGATGCCGAGGCCGGCCGAGCTGTCGCCGACGATCCACGCCCCCAGCGCCGGCCGGTAGCCGTCGAACTCGGGCAGCGGGTCGAACGCCTGGTAGACGAACCCTTCGGCGCCGTAGACACCGTCGGTCTGGGTCTCGTAGCCGGTCGCGACGATCTGGACGTTCGCGCCCTCGCGGCCCAGCTTCGGCTTGCGGACGTACTCGGTGAGGATGCCGGGGTCGTCGGCGAACGCCGGCAGCAGGTTCGGGTGGCCCGGGTAGTTCTCCCACAGGATCGCCAGCAGCGTCTTGTTGGAGAGGATCATCTTCCACAACGGCTCGATCCACAGCGTCCGCGGCAGCGACTCGACGGCGTGGCGGCCGAACTCCTCGTCGACCACCCACTCCCACGGGTACAGCTTCAGCACGGTCGCCATCTGCGATTCCTCGAGGTCGACGAACCGCTTGAGCACCGGGTCCCAGCCGATCTCCTCGATCGCCAGCCCGACCGTGTCGAGCCCGGCCTCGGCCGCGGTCTCCTGCAGGTACGCCGTGGTGACGTTGTCCTCGCCGGACGGGTCGGCCGCCGACCACGTGAAGTGCAGCTCGTTCGAGGGCAGCTTGCCCTGGAGGAAAGACCACCGCTCGACGAGCTTTTCGTGGATCGAGTTCCACTGGTCGTCGTCCGGGAAGACGTCGGTCTTCCAGTGCCACTGCAGCAGCGACGCCTCCAGCAGCGTGGTCGGCGTGTCCGCGTTGTACTCCAGCAGCTTCGCCGGCGACTTGCCGTCGTAGCGCAGGTCGAACCGGCCGTAGACGTGCGGGTCCTGCCGCTTCCACGACTCGGCGATGTGCGGCCAGACCCACTCGGGGATGCCGAAGCGCTGGTAGCCCTCGGTCGTCACGACGTTGTCGACGGCTTCGAGGCACATCGAGTGCAGCAGTTCGACGTCGGCCTCGAGCGAGAGGACCTCGTCCATGTCGAAGACGTAGTGCACCGACTCGTCCCAGTACGGCCGCGTCCGGCCGCTGCTGTCGCGGGCCGGCGTGCCGTAGACGAGTCCCTGCTCTTCGACGATCCGCTGCCAGTCGCGCCGCGGCTCACGCCGGTCCCGGTACACCTACGATCCCCCGCTCTTGCCGCTGCCGCCCGTGCTGCCGCTCTTGCCGCTGATGCCGAACCCGCCACGCTGGACGGACTTGCCGGTCTTCGTCGTGACGTTGGCGCGCGACGACGGCGGGTCGTAGGAGCCGCCCGAGACGTGCTGCCCGATCGTGCCGGTGCCGCCGTAGTTGTAGCGATAGCTGTTGAACCCGCCGCCCGGGATCGGGAGGAACAGGAAGCCGCCGCTGACGTGGCCGCCGTGGGTGGTCACGTAGTGCTCGTCGCAGTTGTCGTCGTTCTGGACGACACCGCCGGCGTCGGTGCAGACGGCCGTGACCTCGGTCGGCTTCGCGACTGTGTAGAACGTCGCGACCAGGCCGACGAGGCCGACCGTGACGCCGCTGCCGATGAGGACCTTGCGCCGCGTGGCCGCCTTGGCGTCGGCCTGGCGGGCCAGCTCCTCGTCGCGCTCCTCCTGGGCGAGCGCCTGCTGACGCGCGCGCTGCTCGGCGAGCGACGGCTGTTTCGGCTGTGTGTTCGAGTCCTGGAACCTCATCGAACCGCGCTTCGGCGGCTCGGGGGGCGGCTGGTCCCCAGTGTTGCTGTCCTGCGTCATGTGCGCTCCGTAATCACCGGCCACCGCGAAACCGTGACCACCCTAACCACCCGGACCGCGCACGTCATGCGCGGCGCGGGCATCATGGACTGCGATGTCTCCCAGCGCCGATCGGTTCCCAGCCGCCACGCAGACGCTGCGCACCCGCGTCGTGATGGGCGGGATCTTCGCGGGCGCGCTCATCGCGCTCGCGCTCAGCGTCGTGTTCTCCTGGAGCGACGGCATCACCGGCGGGGCCGGTGGTGGCGCCGGGAAGCTGTCCGCCGCCGCCCAAGAGGCGTTCCACTCACCCCCCGGCAGCTGCCTGACCTGGGACAACCCGGACGCGAGCGACGCGCACAAGGTCGCCTGCACCCAGCCGCACCTGTTCGAGGTGACCGCGCTGGTCGACATCGGCGCCCAGTTCCCCGAGGGCGCGCCCGTGCCGTCACTGGACCAGTGGCAGAAGATCGCGCAGCAGAAGTGCACCGCGGACGTGAAGCCGTACCTCGGGCACCGGCTGGACCCGTACGGGAAGCTCACGACGAACCTGCTCCGCCCGACGCCGTCGCAGTGGGAGGACGGCGACCGCCAGCTGCGCTGCGGCCTGCAGTGGGCGGGTCCCGGCGGCAAGCTGCTGCCGACGACCGGGCCGGCCAAGGACCAGGACCAGTCGCTCGTCTTCGAGCCCGGCACCTGCCTGGCGCTGCTCGGCAAGGGCGTCGGCGACCCGATCGACTGCGCGCAACCGCACTCCTACGAGATCATCGCGACCCTCGACCTCAAGTCGAAGTTCAAAGAGGGCTACCCGTCGCAGGACGACCAGAAGGCCTGGCTCGACACCGAGTGCAACAAGGCGGCCGCGGACTACACCGGCGGCGCCGACCTCGGCGCGAAAAACCTGATCCTCACCTGGGACCTGCGCGAGCAGGAAAGCTGGGACGTCGGCTCGACCAAGGTCAACTGCAAGGTGGCGGCGGCGCTGCCCGACAAGAGCGGCCTGCAGGCGGTGACCGGCAGCCTCAAGGCCGCGCCGGCCGGGCCCGACGGCGGCCAGCCTCAGGACGGCGGCCCGCCTTCGGACGGGGGCGGCGGCCCGGCCTCGACGGGCGCCACTCCGCCGTCGACGAAGAAGAACGGCTGATGCCCGTCGAGATGAGCCGGGAGCGGTTCGAGGAACTGGTCTCGGAAGCCCTGGACGAGGTGCCGCCCGAGTTCGCGCGCGCGATGGACAACGTCGTCGTGCTCGTCGAGGAGTTCAACGACGAGGCCCCGGACATCCTCGGCCTCTACCACGGGATCGCGCTGACCGAGCGGACGTCGTCGTACGGCGGGGTGCTGCCGGACCGGATTTCGATCTACCGGCAGCCGATCCTGGCCATGTGCGAGGACGAGGACGAAGTCGTCGAGGAGGTCCTCATCACCGTCGTGCACGAGCTGGGCCACCACTTCGGCATCGACGACGCCCGGCTCCACGAGCTCGGCTGGGGCTGAAACTTTCGCACTAGTAGTCACAACGTGACCACGACGGGCAACGCGCCCCCCTTATCCTGTCACGTGAAGTCATTGGGTGACTGCGATAAGCGTGGGGGCCCCGGTGGACAACGGCCGAAGACTCACCTGGCTGCTGACGTCGAGCGCGGCGTCCCACCTGGGGGACGGCATCGGCAAGGTGGCCCTGCCCCTGCTGGCCACGACGCTGACCCGCGACCCGGTGCTCATCGCCGGGCTGTCCGCCACCCAGTTCCTGCCCTGGCTGCTGTTCGCCGCGATCGCCGGCGCGCTGGTCGACCGGATCGACCGGCGGCGGGCGATGATCGTCGCGAACACCGCCCGCGCCGTCGCTGTCGGCGCGCTGGCCGTCCTGGTCGCCGCCTGCGGCATGACGATCTGGCTGGTCTACCTCACCGCGTTGATCATCGGGACGGCCGAGACGATCGCGGACAGCGCGGCGAACGCGCTCGTCCCGGCCGTCGTCGGCGACGGCTCGCTCGACGCGGCCAACAGCAAGCTGCAGGCCTGCGAAATCGTCGGCCAGACGTTCCTCGGCGGCCCGGTCGGCAGCCTGACGTTCGCGCTCTTCGCGGCCTTCCCGTTCATCCTCAACTCCGCCGGCTTCGCGATCGCGGCCGCGGTGCTGCTCGGGCTGGCCGGCACCTACCGCGGCAAGGGGGAAAGCGCTGTCCGCCCGGCGAAACTCCGCACCGAGCTGGCGGACGGCCTGCGCTGGCTGCGCGGGCACCCGCTGCTGCGCCGGCTGGTCGTCGTCGCCGGCCTGCTCAGCCTGGTCAGCGAGCTCGCGCAGGCGCAGCTGGTGCTGTACGCGCTGCAGGACCTCCACCTGTCCGACGCGACGTTCGGCCTGTTCGCGTTCGTCGGCGGGATCGGCGGGCTGGCCGGCGCGGGCATCGCACCGCGGCTGGTGCGCGCGACCGGCCGGCGCGCGGTGGTCGTCGGCGGGATCGTCTGCTGCGGCATCGGGTTCGGCGGGATGGGCCTGGTGCGCTCGCCGATCGCGGGTGCCGCGCTGTTCGGCCTGTTCGCAGCCGCGGTCGTCGCGGTGAACGTCGTGCTCGCGACCGCCCGGCACACGCTGGTGCCCGGCGACCTGCTCGGCCGGGTGCTCGGGGTGTGGCGGACGGTGGTCTGGGGCGCGATTCCGGTGGGTGCCCTGCTCGGCGGGGTGCTGACCGAGGCGCTCGGCACGGCGGCGCGGACGTTCGCGGTGTCGGGGGTGGCGATGCTGGCGATCGCCGGGTTCGCGTTCGGCGCGCTGCGGCGGTTCCCGCTCGGTGACAAATCGGACTCAGCCGCGGCGCTGACGCACCACGATCCCGGATTGTGAGCTGAAATAGCTCCTCACCCAGGTGGTGAGGAGGCGGCTATGCGCAGCACCGCGGACACCGGCACCGGTGCCGGTTCCGACTTCGACGAGTCTCCGGCCGAGTCCGGCGAGGCCGTGACCACGGCCCCGCCGCCGTCGCGCCGGATGCTGGTGCTGGCCACGGTCGCCGGGTTCGTGCTGGGCAGCGGCGTGCTCGGCCTGCTCTGGGCGCTGTCCGGGGTGCACGCCGGAGCGCTCGAAGACGCCGTCGCGGCGTGCCAGGCACTCGACCGCGTCGGCGAGCTGCCCGACACGAGCCGTGACGCCCATCCATCGCTGACACCCAGCCTGACGTCGGAGCGCCTGCACCGGATGACGGCGGCGCGCGAGCTGTCCGCGGCCGCCGCCCAGGTCAACCCGAACTACCAGGAGCTGGCCGACCACATCGACGGCGTCAGCCGGATGGTGTTCAGCCTCCACTTCGCCGACATCTCCGGCCAGCGCCACCTCGTCCAAGCCAAGGAGATCTGCGCCAGGATCTAGGCGGGGTGGACCGTCTTCACCGCGAGCTGGTTGCCCGGGATCTTCGTGCTCGCGCAGCCCGTGCCGTCGGAGGGCACGAAGTTCGACGCGGTCTCCTGCGGCAGGTAGATCCGCAGGCCCTTCACCGGCGTCGGCTGGCAGGTGTTCGGGTCGAAATTCTGCACGTTGACGAACTGGATGTCGGCGGCCGCGGTCTGGCCGGGGCTCAGCTTGACGGCGTTGCCCTTGGTGCCTTCGCGGAAGGCGTCCTTGCCGACCTGGTGGCCGTCCGCACCGGCCACATAGGACACCCCGGGGAATCCCTGGATCGTGCAGGGCTCGGCACTGACGTTCTTGATCAGCAACGGCCGGTAAACCGATCCGGCCCCGGCGTCACCCTGGCCGAGCGAAAGCTGGACGTCCCCGGCCTTGCAGAGCCCGTTGTCGGCGGGCTGCACGACCGGCGGGGCGACCGGCGGCGCGCTCGCCGTGCTCGACGTGGCGGTGGTGACCGTGGTGGTGGCCGGCGACGACGAAGACGGTGCCGCCGAGCTGTCCGCCGCGGGTGTGGTGCCCCCACTGCCGCAGGCGGAGAGCGCGAAAACGCCCGCCGAAGCCGCGACGACCGGGAACAACCGTGAAAGCTTCGTCCGAACCATCTCAATCGCCTCCCTGGTGCGGTGCTACTGGGTAGACGTGCCGTTGGCGGGCAGGTTCGCCAGCTTCGTAAATTCCCCACCGAACGTGTTCTAAACGTGACAGGATCACACGTTCGTGATCTTCAGAGCGGAGTGTCGACCCAGGTCAGGCAGCGCCACTGGCCGTCCGGCCGGGCGGCCAGCTCCACGAGCCCGGTGTTCGGGATCAGCGCCGCGTTGGCGACGTCCGCGTGGACGTTCGGAGCCAGCCACTCGCCGCTCAGCCGGATCGCGCCACCATGGCTGACCAGGGCGATCACCCCGTCCGGGTCGGCCTGCTCGTGCTTGGCGCGCAGCCGGCCGACCGCGTCCAGCATCCGGGTGCGCACGCTCGTGCCGCTCTCGCCGCCGGGCAGCGACACCGCCAGCTCGCCGAGCGTCCAGCGCCGGACCGTGTCCATGTACGTCCGGATCGACGCGTGGTCGGTCGCCCCCTCCAGGTCACCCGCGACGACCTCGTGCACCCCGTCGACGATCTGCACGTCCAGCGAGAACCGCGCCGCCAGCGGCGCCGCGGTCTGCTGGGCGCGCGTCGCCTGCGACGCGTAGACCGCGACCAGCGGCTCCTCCGCCAGCCGTGCTGCGAGGGCGTCGGCCTGCCGCCGGCCGAGGTCGGTCAGCGGCGGGCCGGGCAAGGCGGTGTCGAGCGCGCCACGGACGTTCCCGTCGGTCTGACCGTGGCGGATGAGCAGCAGCCTCACGCCAGGTCCCCCTTGCGGACCGCGTCGGCCCACTCGGCCGCCTCGGCGAAGTCGTCGTTGCCGAAGCCGGGCTCGATCGTGGTCTGCGTCCCGTCGGCCCGCGGGTGCGAACCGAGGAACCGCAGGTTGCGGCAGTGCCGGCGCAACGCCGTCAGCGCGTCGAGGACCCGCGGCTCGGCCACGTGGCCTTCGAAGTCGATGAAGAAGCGGTACTCGCCGAAGTTGTTCCGCGTCGGCCGGGCGTCGAGCCGGGTCAGGTTGATCCCGCGGGTGGCCAGCTCGGTGAGCAGCTCGGCGAGCGTGCCGGTGCGGTTCGCGGCCGCGGCGACCACGGACGTCCGGTCGGCACCGGTGGCGGCCGGCAGCTCGCCCGGCCGGCGGACCAGCAGGAACCGCGTCGCCGCGTCGGAGACGTCCGCGACCTCGGTGGCCAGGACTTCCAGGTCGTAGTGCTCGACCGCGACCGGCGCGCAGACCGCCGCGTCGAAGTCGCCGTCGAGCACGCCGACCGCGGCGGCCGACGTCGACGACGACGCCACCGGGTGCGCGTCCGGCAGGTTCGCCTCGAGCCAGTCGCGGACCTGGGCGAGTGCGTGCGGGTGGCTGGCGACGGTCCGGATCTCCCCGCCGCCGCGCCGGGTCAGCACGCTGAAGTGGACCGGCAGGATCGCTTCGGCCACGGCGACCAGCGGCGTCGACTCGCTGAGCCCGTCGAGCGTCGCGGGCACCACGCCCTCGACCGAGTTCTCGATGGGGACGCACGCCGCGTCCGCCTCGCCCTTGCGGACGGCGGTCATCGCCAGCCGGACGGTCTCGACCGGAAGCAGTTCTTGGCCGGGAGCGAGGATCCGCGCGGCCTGTTCGGTGAAGGTCCCTCGGGGGCCGAAGTATGCGATCCGTGACACAGCACTCAGGCTACGGGGCCGGACCGTGGCGACTTTCACTCGGACAGCCGGTACTCGAACCGGTTACGCCGGGTGGCGTTTTTTGCGATGCTGGGGTGCGTGACCGCCGATTCGGGCACACACGCCGGTCGTGAGGGCGCCGGGACGTCCAGGCTCTCCCCGCGCACCCCGGAGCTGGTGCTGTGCGCCGTCGATGAACCACTCGCCGCCGCCTGGACGACCGCCGCGGAGTCGCTGGCCGGCCGGGTCCGCGTGCACCGCGGGTCGGTCCTCGACGTCACCGCCCAGGCCGTGGTCAGCCCGGCCAACTCCTACGGCTGGATGCGCGGCGGCATCGACGCCGTCTACGCGCGGGCCTTCCCGGGCATCGAGCAGAGCGTCCGCAGCGCGGTCCTGGCCTTTCACGGCGGTGAGCTGCCGATCGGCGAGGCCGTGCTGGTCCCGACCGGCGAAGCCGAACCGGCGTGGCTGATCAGCGCGCCGACCATGCGCGAGCCCGGCGAGGTACTGCCCGCCGACACCGTGCATCCCTACCTCGCCGCCCGCGCCGTCTTCCTGCAGTGGCGCGACGGCAAGCTCGACCAGGGACCGGTGCGCGAGTTCGTCGACACGATCGCGATGCCGGGCCTCGGCACCGGCGTCGGCGGCGTCGAACCGGCGACGTGCGCGCGCCAGGTCGCGGCGGCGTGGGACGAGGTTTTTCGTCACTCCCGGTAATTTCCCGAGGTTTCGGGGTGGACTACATCACAGCGCGTTCACCGGCCGTAAGCCCTACCGTTAATCACGCAGGTGAACGTCCGCCAGTGCAGGCGACGGCCGGAGGAGTGTGCGATGACCCGGGTCCGCGAACTCAGCCCCTATGTCGAGCTGCACCGGGAACAATGGAAAGAACTGCGAAGTTCGACGCCCTTGCCGCTGACCGCGGCCGAGCTGCTGCGGCTGCGCGGTCTCGGCGAACAGGTCGACCTGGCCGAGGTCGCCGACGTCTACCTGCCGCTCTCCCGCCTGATCAACCTGCAGGTCGCCGCGCGCCAGCGGCTCTACGAAGCGACGACGACGTTCCTCGGTGACGACTCCCGCGGCACGAAGGTCCCGTTCGTGATCGGCATCGCCGGGAGCGTCGCGGTCGGCAAGTCGACCACCGCCCGCATCCTGCGCACGCTGCTCGCTCGCTGGCCGGATCACCCCCGCGTCGACCTGGTCACCACCGACGGCTTCCTGTACCCGCGCGCGGAGCTGATGCGGCGCGGGATCATGCACCGGAAGGGCTTCCCCGAGAGCTACGACCGGCGCGCGCTGCTGCGGTTCGTCACCGAGGTGAAGTCGGGGGCCGAGCGGGTCACCGCGCCGGTGTACTCGCACCTGGCCTACGACATCCTGCCGGGGCAGGAGCAGGTGGTGCAGCAGCCGGACATCCTCATCCTCGAGGGCCTGAACGTGCTGCAGCCGGGCCCGCGCCTGATGGTGTCCGACCTGTTCGACTTCTCGATCTACGTCGACGCGCACACCGACGACATCCAGCGCTGGTACATCGAGCGGTTCCTGGAGCTGCGGCACACGGCGTTCGCGGACCCGGCGTCGCACTTCCACCACTTCGCCGGCCTGCCCGACGACGAGGCCCGCGCCGAGGCACGGCACCTGTGGCGCTCGATCAACGAGCCGAACCTGATGGAGAACATCAAGCCGACCCGGCCGCGGGCGACGCTCGTGCTCCGCAAGGACTGCGACCACGCCATCAACCGGGTCCGCCTGCGCAAGCTCTGACCCGTCACGCGGCTTGTCACCCACATGCCGCGCTTTCCCACGCTGAGCGAGTGCGCGACCACGATCCGGTGTGGACTCGCGACTCTGCGCGCCGGATTCCGGCCGTTCGGCCGAGGCGCGGCGTTCAGGCGTAACCGGTTGGCCGATACCGGCGCAGGGGTGTGAAAGCGACCCTGAAGGAGTCAGGAAAACGGCTCTGAGCTGGGGAGGAGGCCCACGATGTTCTCGATGATCCTCACGTGGGTCGGTGCGGTGCTGGGTCTGGCCTTGCTGATCGCGATGGCCGCCGGAACGTTCGTCGTGGACTTCGACGACCGCCTGCAGGAGCGCCGCCGCAAGGGGAAGCCCGCCGAACCAGCGGGCCCCCTCCCTTAGCGATCAGAGTTCGGCCAGCGCCTCGAGGTAGGCGTCGGCGTCGTATTCCAGGTTTTCCGCGTCCAGCAGGCTGTTTTCCAGCGAGTCGATGAGCTGCTCGAAAATCTCGTCGCGGTCCAGCTCGCCTTCCCGCAGGCGCTCGGCGGCCTGCCAGACCTCGGCGGGCTCGTTGTCCCACAGCTGGTCGACGATCGTCGCGCGCAGGATCAGCCGCTGCTCGTCCTCGTCCTCGTCGGCCTCGGCGATGACCAGCGCCCGGCGCTGCTCGGGGTCGGTCGGGTCGAGGTCGACCTCTTCCTCGTCGATTTCCGTGGTCACCGACGGCACGGCGAACATCCGGCGTTCCAGCGCGTCGGCCAGTTCGGTCGGCGACAGGTCGCCGGTGTCGCCGAAGTAGCGCTCCAGCGGCGAGTCGTCCTCGTCGGTGTACTCGCTCAGGTAGTCGGCGACGGCCTCGTCGAGCGCGGCGACCGCGGTCTCGGACAGCCCGGCCCGCTCCGCCGTCCACTGCACCCAGGCCAGCACGACCGGCTCGACGGCGTCTTCGTGGTCGGCGTCGAGCTCGTACTCCCCGCCGAGCAGGCCCTCGAGGAACCGCGCGACCTTCTCCGGGCCGACGCGCAGCGGGTTCGCCGGGTCGGTGCGCACGCCGTGCTCCAGCAACAGGGCACCGATCGCGCGGGCGGCATCGGCGTCTTCACCGCTCGCCGCGACGAACTGCTCGACGACGGCGGCCCGCTCGGTCTCGGACCACTCGGCCACCTCGGGCACGAGCGCGGGCTCCGGCAGCGCGCGGCACCAGATGAGGGCGACGGCGTGGAAGCGTGCGTAGTCCTCGCTGACGTCGGCTTCGTCGAGGTGGTCGGTGGCGGCGAGGCCGTCGGCGATCAGGCGGTGGGCCTCGGCGGGGTCGACCGCCTCGAAGACGACCAGCTCCGGGTCCGCGTCGGCCTGCTCGCGCATCTCGGCGAGGACGTCCGCGGGCTGGTCGATCACGACGAGGTCCCGCACCCGGCCGCCCTCGGTGAAGTCGAGCAGCGCGAGCAGGCCGTACGCCTGGCCGCCGTGGGTGAAGACGCAGAGCAGCGACGACTCGTCGCCGTAGACGTCACCGGTCCGCAGGCACTCGCCGGCGGTGACCCGGCCCAGCTCGTCCGCCCAGGACGGCTCGGGGATGCCGCGGCCGAGGACGACCTGCAGCCCGGCGTCGGCGGCCTTGCGTTCGACGTCGGTCTCGGCGACGACCTTCAGCGCGGCCAGCAGCGCGGCGGCGCCGGGGGTGATCTTGCGCTGCGCGAAGGCGATGAGTTCGAGGCCCAGCGGCTCGTCGCCGTCCTCGACGGGCAGGTCGCGGAACTGGCCGAGCACCTCGGAGGCGAGCAGTTCGACGTCGACCGGCGCGGGGTCGGCGCCCAGCGCCGAGAAGTCGTTCAGGACGTCCTTGAACAAGCCGGTCACGCTGTGGGTGACGGGCTGCGGCTGCCTCTTGCGGGCGCGACTCACCGGGCTCATGGCATCAATGCTTTCACCCCGCCGCGAGCCGGTCGCGGTGGCCCTGGCGCGGGTCCCGCCGAGGCTCGACGGGGAGGCGCCGAGCCGGGACGACGGAACTGGGCCACCGCGACGTCGCTGGCCAGAGCGGCATCACCACCCTGCCTGGCTCACGGTGTCCCGGTGCACGTGTAACACCGGTCCACCCCGGTCAACGAGGGGTGCGCGGGGAAGTTACGGCCTTCGGCATGGCAATGCGGGCGGTCCGGATTTCCGTGATCAGGCGGGTTTTCCGGCGGTGGGTTTCCACCAGCGCGGCGAGGTAGGCGGTGAATTCGTCGGGCGTTTCGGCACGTTTGTGCAAGGTGCGCAACAGCTTCAGCCGGCGGGCGGCTTCCTGGTACGCCTGCGGGTCCTTGCGCTCGATGAGCTCCTCGACGTGCTCCCGGAAGACGGGGATCGTCTCGGCCGGGTGCTCCGCGGCGCGCTGCTCGGCCAGTTCGAGCTTGAGCTCCGGCGCGGCCCCGAACCGGACACAGGCCCGCCAGGCTTCGTCGGGACGGCCGTCGTCGAGCAGGACGCGCACCAGCTCGTCAGCCTGCTCGACGCCCTCGGCGGCGCGTTCACGCAGGCACGCCAGCGCGTCGCGGCGCTGCACAGTCCACTTCCCCGCGGCTTGCGCGGCTTCGCGCAGCGCGGCGTACGTCTCGCGGCCCGGCTTGGCGTCGAAGTCCTTGCGACGACGAGACGTCTCGTCCTCGGGTTGCTCGGGTGGCAGCGGCTGCTTGTCGTGGGTCAGCGCGCGAGCGGCGTGCGCGATGGCCTCGCTGTGCCGTCCCGCGGCCCGCAGCACCCGGACGATCTTGAGGCTGACGTCCACCCGCGGCGGCTTGGCCGAGAGGATCGCCACCAGCTCGTCGACGTCACCGAGCACCTCGGCCAGCTGCTCCCGCAGCCGTTCGGCCACGTCACGGCGGTGCCCGGGGCCGCTCGCCGCCAGCACGTCGTCCACAGTGGACTTGATCCGCTTGAGCCCGGGCTCGCCCAGCGCCGTCGCGAACTCGGCGAGGTCGATGACCGGACGGCCGGGGCCGTCGAACTCGACCTCGAGGATCCAGTCGGCCAGCTTCTCCGGGTCCGGCGGCCGGGCGGCGCACGCGCGGGCGTACAGCTCCACCGCGCGGTCCAGCCGGTCACCGAGGTCGCCGGCGTGGTCGCCGGACTGCTCGAGCACCTCGCTGATGTCGTCGACCGTGCGCCGGGCCAGCGGCGCCAGGTCGGCGCGGCTGCCGGCGTCGAGCATCCGCTGCAGCGTGTCGAGAACCGCGCCGATCTTCGCGGTGTACTCGACGTTCCCGTCGGTGACCGCGGTGTCCAGCAGCCGGTGCGCCTCGCTGACGTCACCGGATTGGGTGGCAGCGCGCAGTTCGAGCGAATGCCGCAACTCAGGGTCACGTTCGGCTTGGGCGTGCAGCAGGTCCGCCAGCGTCTCCGCGCCCAAGGTGCGCAGGTAGGGGCGAAGATCCGAGTGGGGACTCACGCGCACCAGTCTGCCCGAGGCCGTCCAGCACGCGTGTGGGCCAACCGCGTGCTCTTTTCGGAGTAATCAGTGACGCTTCGTGAGCACCTCATCGACGCCGCAAGTCGTCGAGCACGGCTTTCAGCGGCCACGGGTCCGGCAGATGCGGCCGTCGTGACCGTGCGTGGCGAGGACGGGGGATGGCCGCGCGGACGGTCGGCACCATGATCGGGACGACCGGCACCGGCACGCGGGCCACCAGCCGCCGCACCACCACCAGGAGCAGCAGGGCGGTCAGCAGGAGCGCCGCGCCCGCGGCGAGGGCGCCGCCGAGGGTGCGGCGTCCGTCGTCGAGCGTCAGCTGAACCGCGTACTGGCTCTGCTGCGCATACAACCGGCCCAGCTCGCCCGAAACGGTGTAAGCGGCACTGCGCCACGTGGACTCGGCGATCGGCAGCGGTTCGGCGGCGATGATCGCATCCTCGGCGGCGGCCAGCCTGCTCCAGTCGGCGCTGCGCGTCAGCGACTCGTACGCCGTCCGGCCACTCTCGGTGAGCTGCGGCGCCACCCGGGCGAGTTCGGCCCGGTAGGCGGCGACGGCGGTGGTGTAGGACCGCCGCGTGACGTCGTCCAGCCCGGCGAGGGCGAGGGAATCGGAGCGGTCCATGCCTTCGGCGACGGAAAGCAGCTCGACGGCGATCGTCTGCTGGTAGGCGGACTCGGCGTTCGGCGCGCGGCGCGCGTAGTCACGCAGGCCGGCGATGGCGGTGTCGATCCGCTGGGTGAAATTCGCGTACGCGGCGGACTGTCGGTCGGGCACGCCCATGGCCGCGCTCCGCTGGGCCTGCAGCGCGACCACCGCCCGCGCGGTCCGATCGGCGGCGTCCGCGGTCTCCAATGCGAGGTCGCGCGTCCGAACCGCCTGATGGACCAGGAAAACGGCGATCACCGCGGCCACCACGACGAGCGCGCCGCCGGGGATGAACGCGATGCCCAGCATCCGGCCGCGGACGGATCGCAGGTACTTCAAGACGTTCCTTTCCCAGCCTTGGTCCCCGCAAGCATCCCGACGAAGTTCAACCTATTGAGTGAGAGATTTACCGGTCAACGACAATCCGCCATACGGCCGCTAGCGCACGGTGACGGCCGGGCACAATCGGCGAGTGACTTTCGACGACGTGACCCAGCGCCTGCGCGGCTTCGCGGCGGCCCGGGCCTGGGAGCCGTACCACACCCCGAAGAACCTCGTGATGGCGTTGTCCGGCGAGGTGGGCGAGCTGACCTCGCTGTTCCAGTGGCTGACGCCGGAGGAGTCCGACGCCTGGCGCGATGACCCGACGCTGGAGGCGAAGGTGCTCGACGAGATCGCGGACGTCACGCTGTACCTGCTGCAGCTGGCGGACCGCCTCGGCGTCGACCTGCCCGCGGCCGCGCACGCGAAGATCGACCGCAACGAGCTCCGCTTCCCACCGCCGGCCTAGCCCCAGAAGACGCCGTTCGGGTTCCGGTCGATCTCGGCGAGCAGAGCGGGCGGCGTGCTGGCGACGGGCGCGTCGGGGTAGGACAGCCACCGCCCGTTCCGGTCGGCCCACAGCACCGACCAGATCCCGAACTCGTCGAGCCGCAGCTGCGCGATCTTCTGTTCGGACCACTCGGGCCCGGCCTCCGGCGACCACGGCGCCCGCCGTTCGACGATGGTGACCGCGCGCCCCCGCGTCCGGCACTCGACCCGGATCCGGTCCTGAAGGTGTTCTGGGACGCGCTGCGCGCACCACCGTTCGATCTGCCGCAGCGCGAGCTCCGGAATTGCCGCCATACCGCCCAGTGAACCCGGTCCGCCTCACCCGCGCCGCACGGGGTCACCACCGAGCGCCGCGAGGACGGCTTCGTAGGTCGCCTCGGGCCCGAGCCCATCGGTGGGCACGACCAGGCAGTCCGGCCGCTGCGGCAGGTAGGCGGCGAGCTGGTCGTGGATCCGCCCGACGACGGCGGCCCCACCGAGCTCCCGCATGACACCGTCGACGCCTTCGGTCACGGCATCCCCACTCCCAGCCCGGCCACCGAACCGAGCCAGCGCGACGGGCTTGTCAGCGGTCAGCAGGATTTCCCGGTACTCGGCCCCACACTTCCCGGCGGCGACCTCGAAGGCCTCGATGTCGGCAACACGGGTGGCGAGCTGCGGCATGACGACGTCGTGCCCGGTCCGCAGGTGCGTCTCGGCCATGGCGAGGGTGAGCAGCTGCGCGGCCTTGAAGGTTTCGAAGAAGGTGTCCCGCCAGCCACCGATCAGGCAGACGACCCGATCGGTGTCGAGGTCGAGCACCCCGGGATGCCGTTCGGCATAACACCGCGCGATCGTCGACTTCCCGATCCCGGAGGGCCCGTTCAGGTGGATCAGTCGTGGCACCGCACCGAAGCTACCGGAATTCCGGATCCGGAACACGTTCACCTGAACCGGTCACCGATCCACTAATATCGACGCCGAATGCGGCCCGACGGACACCGAAGGAAGACTTCGTCGCTGTCCCCACCCGCGCATGAGGTCACGCGTGCACAAGTGGGGGAAAATGCCGCTCATCCGACGTACCGCCGGGGAACTGCTGACCGACGCGAGGACAGGCAGGCTTCAGCGGTCCTTGGCGGAAGGTTCAGGCACGGACGGCGATTCCCGTGGCCGCGAACCGGAACTCGAGCGGTGGACGAACGGGCTTCCGAGCCTGTTGTCGGAGATCGTCGCCGCCGATCTGGGCACGCTCGACGTCATCGTCGGTCCGCGGCTGGGCAAGAGCCCGAAGCACGTCGACCTGGTGCTCTGCGGCCACAACCCGCACACCGAAGAACCCAGTTACCTGCTGGTCAAACTCGCCTCACCCGGCGCAGTGGAACTGGAGACCGACGATCTCATCCGGGTCGGGGACGCCTTGATCCTGCATCCCGCGGCCCAGGTCCGGCAGTACTGCGAGTACCTGCTCACTTCGGCACCCAAGCTCGCGGAAAACCCGCGAAGCGTGAACGGCGTCGCGTATGTGCACAGCACGGACACCGCGACCTGGCTCGATCGTTACGACCATTCCGATTTGGTCGCCGTATTTTCTCCGGAACGCCGTACTGACCTGCAGTACCATCTGCGTTCCCTCTTCAAGGCGGGCGACGACCAGGCGAAGACCCGGCAAGCCGGAGACGAGTTCCTGGGCCTTCAGCACAATGCCGGCTTCCTGATCGATGTCGAAACGAAGACCGTCAACCAGAGCCTCGTGCTTCTGGACGAACAGGAAGTGGCGTACCAAGAGGTTCTCCGGGCCGTCGACCACGCACGTGCCACCGGAACGCTCAGGGCAGTGGTCGTCCTCGGCGGCCCGGGTTCGGGGAAGAGCGCGATCGCCCTGAAGCTGAAGAAGGACCTGGCGAGCCGCGGGTACCAGGTGGAACACGCCACCGGCTCGCGCTCGTTCACGAACACGCTCCGGAAGGTCAGCGGTTCACGGTCGAGCGGCAAGATGGGCGGCTTCAGGTATTTCAACGACTACATGACCGCACCGGCACGGGGACTCGACGCGCTCATCTGCGACGAAGCGCACCGCATCCGCGAGACCAGCGTGAAGCGATACACCCCCAAACACGTGCGTGAGCGAGCAGGCCGGCAGATCGACGAACTGATCAATGCGGCGAAGGTCCCCGTCTTTCTTCTGGACGAGAGGCAGACGGTCCGCCCTGGTGAGATGGGCTCGCGGCGTGAAATCGAGGCCGCCGCGACGGCGAACGGCTACGAATGTGAAGTGCTTCGCCTGGACAGCCAGTTCCGGTGTGGCGGGTCGCCCAGGTTCGACGCATGGGTCGCCCGGCTCCTCGGGCTGAGCAGCCTCGGCCCCGTGCCCTGGAGCAAACTCGCGACGCCGAAGGACCAGAGCCTCGTGGTGGCCACCGCCGCCACGCCCGACTCGCTCGAAAACTGGCTGCTCAGGCAGCGCAACGAGTACGGCGGCACCGCACGTCTCTCGGCAGGCTTCTGCTGGCCTTGGAGCAAGGAACCCGTCCGCACCGGGGATGGTCTCGAACTCGCCAAGGATGTCACCATCGACGGTTGGGAACGTCCGTGGAACGCACGCCCGGAAAAAGCGGTACCCGGCGTCCCGCCGTCGCATTTCTGGGCGACCGATCCTCGCGGCTTCGGCCAGGTCGGCTGTGTCTACACGGCTCAGGGCTTCGAATACGACTGGTCGGGAGTCATCTTCGGGCCCGACTACGTGCGCCGCGGCGACGACTGGGTGGCCAACGCGAAAAGCTCACACGACGACGAGGTCAAGAAGGCGAAGGACAACCCTCAGTACTTCAAGACGCTCATCGCTCACACGTACAAGGTGCTGCTGACCCGTGGCATGCGCGGAACCTGCGTTTACTCGACCGACCCGGAGACCCAGGAGTTCCTCGAAACGATGACGGCCTAGAAACGCCGTCACCACCCCACCACGGACGACTGGAGCTTCGTTGGCCGACACCGTACGCGTCGCACCTCTCCTTCGAGCGAGCCTTGAAGTCCTCCGGGACGCCGACAGCCCGCTGAAGCCGGGGCAGGTCTACGAGCGTGTCGAGGAGCGCCTCGGGGATCACCTGTCGCCGTATGAGCGGGCGAAGGACAACGAAGGACGGGTACGCTGGCGCGTCCACCTCGGCTACCACACCGGCGACGCGGCGACGATCGGCTGGATGAGCAAGATCGGCGGCTGGTCACTGACCGACGCCGGCGAAATCGCGCTGGAGACGTATTCCGAAGACGAGCTGCTGGCGGAGTTGAAGGCTCGCCTCGGCGAGCTGCGCAAGCAACGCAATGAAGCGGTCGCCCGGCTCAGCGGCTCGGAGCGCACCATCATCCAGCTCGTCGGCGAAGTCAGCCCCGGTTTCTGGAGCTCCTACGAGGACCTCTCCGAAGTCACCGGACAGTCGCCCCAGCACATCGGGCACTTCCTCGCCCGCACCGGGCCGGCGGGCACGCACCGCATCCTGGAGGTGGACGGCTCGTTGCCGTCGGAGGGAATGCTGCCGGTCCGGTATCGGGGAATGGACGTGCGGAAGCGCCTGGAGTCCGAAGGCGTGGAGTTCGACGTGTTCGGCCACGCCTCCCCCGAGTCCCGGCTCTCCGCCGAGGTGCTGATCGAGCAGCTGGACGACGACTTGCTCGCCGAACCCGCTCCACTTCGCCGGGCTTGGCTGGTCCAAGGAACCACGGCGGACGAACGAGAGCTCGTCGGCGGCTGGCTGAACGAGGGCTTCGTGTCGCTGCCGTCCAATCTCCGCCCGCTCGCCCTGCCCGTTTCGACGGAGCGGCTCCGGAAGGCGGTGGACCAGGATTACCAGCACCTGTCCTACAACGCCCAGAAGCAACGCTTCACCGAGTTCAACGACTTCCTCAACCGGATCCAGCTCGGCGACTACCTCCTGACCCGGGACGAGCAGGAGCACGTCTACTTCGGCCGCGTCGACGGCCCTGCCGGCTTTCTGTCCGGGAACACCCGATCCAACCTGCGCCGGTTCGCACGGTGGTTCCGGGTCGAAAACCCACCCACCGTGGACGAGCTGCCGCAGGAGCTCCGCGCGAAACTCAGCAGCCAGTCAGCCATCGTCGAGCTGACCGACAACCTGGGAACCGTCGAGCGAGTGCTCCGGAACCTCGGTGTCACGATCGAAGACCCCGCTGTCGAGCCCCAGCGTGAACTGGCCTTCCCCACCATCACCGAGGAGGCGGCCGACCGGCTCCTCGTCGAACGGGACTGGCTGCAGGCTCAAGCCGACCTGCTCTGGGAGTACAAGCAGCTCATCTTCCATGGGCCGCCGGGCACCGGGAAGACGTTTCTCGCCCGGAAACTCGCCCACCTGCTGGCCGACCTCACCGCGGTCAAGCTGGTGCAGTTCCACCCTTCGTATACCTACGAAGACTTCTTCGAGGGGTTCCGCCCGGTACAGGGCGAAGACGGGAAAGTCGACTTCGGCCTGCACGGCGGCCCGTTCCGGAACCTCGTCGACGCGGCGCGCAAGAACCCATCGGAGCCGCACATCCTGATCATCGACGAGATCAACCGGGCGAACTTGGCCAAGGTCTTCGGTGAGCTGTATTTCCTGCTCGAGTACCGGAACGAGGCGATCAGCCTGCTGTACTCGAACCGAACCGACTTCACGCTGCCGCCCAACATCTTCGTCATCGGCACGATGAACACGACCGACAGGTCGATCGCCCAGGTCGACGCCGCTATCCGACGGCGGTTCGTCTTCACCGAGCTGCACCCGTCGCTCCCGCCGACCGCCGGCTTGCTGGAGCGTTGGCTGGCCACGTTCGAGGACGCCGAATTCAACCGCGACGCGCCCCGCGTCCTGGACGCGCTGAACAGGACGATCCGTCAGCGCGACCTCGCCGTCGGACCGTCGTTCCTCATGCGGGAAAGCATCTACCAGCGGCCGGACGGTCTCGATCGGGCGTGGCAGGCGTCGATCCTCCCGCTGCTCGCCGAGCACCACTACGGCAGCGGAACCGCCATGGACGCCTTCCGGCTGGAGACGATCCGCGCGAGCTTGCCGAGCGATGTCACCGATTGAGCTCACCGAAACCGGTCCGGGTACGGCGGTCGCGCTCGACGAAGAACAAGCGGCACTGCTCGAAGCTTCAGGCTTGGTCACCCTTGCCCGGCGGCGGGAAACCGGCTGGTGGACGGTCGCCGGCAAGCGGGGCCGGGTCGGAGCCTTCCGGCTCGGTGACCTCGAATTCTGGGTCATGCCCAAGATGAAGATCTCGCGGTTGCTGTTCTTGGCGGGCTATGCGCGGAACCCGGCGGGCTGGCGCGACGAACTGGTCGCTACCACGACCGAGGAGGGCGTTGTGCCGGCAGTCGCCCAGACGTTGTGGCGACAAGCCGAAGAAGCGCTTCGGCTCGGACTCCTCCACGGCTACCGGCAACGCGATGAGTCATCGACTGCCTTGCGCGGCCGGATCAGGCTTGCCGACCAGCTGCGGAGACGCTTCGACCAGCCGTTGCCGATGGAGATCCAGTACGACGATTTCACCCCGGACATCGCCGAAAACCGGGTCCTTCTGGCCGCCGTCGAGCACATGCTGACCGTTCCCGGAGTCGACGAAGTGTCCTCGGCAAGACTGCGTGCACTCCGGGGAAGGTTCGAAGGCGTTCAATTCCCCCGGCCGGGCGCGCAGCCGCCGAAGTGGACACCCGACCGCCTCAACGAGCGCTATCACACCGTGCTCGAGCTGGCCGAAGTGATCCTGCGGACCCGTTCTCCCGAACATTCACCGGGCACGCTGGGCATCAACGGGTTCATGTTCAACCTCGAGACCATCTTCGAAGACTTCGTGACCGGCTCGATCGCGAGGGCGCTCGGCTCCCGAGCCGAAGGGTGGCCGAGCACCCCCTACAAGTCGCACCTCGACAAGCGCAACCAGGTCCCGATCAAGCTCGACCTGGTGTGGAACCACCGAGACCGGCCGGTGGCCGCGGTCGACGCCAAGTACAAGGGGAAACCCAACAACGACAACCTCTTCCAGATGCTGTCCTACTGCACCGCGCTCGACCTGCGTCAGGGGCACCTGGTGTACGCCAGGGGCGCCGAACCGCTCAAGACGTACGAGGTCAAGCACGGCGGCATCGAGCTCTTCGTCCACGCGGTCGACCTGACAGCGCCCCGGCGGACATTGCTGGAATCGATCGACCAGATCGCCGACCGGATCACCGCCCACTTGCCCGCCGCACACGGTCCCGAGGCCGGCGCCACGCCACCCAGCGTAAGCTGAGGCCCTCGGTAACCGACCTTTCGAAGGACATCCGTGACCAACGCCGACGAACTGCTCGGCAGGCTCACCCGCCTGGACCGCGAAGGGCTGGCGAAGGTACTGGCCCTCCGGCCGGACGTGCTCGAGGAGCCGTGGCCGCGCCGGCTGGACGTCGTCGCCGCGCGGTTGGCCTCGCCCGAGTCCCTCAACGAAGCCCTGCTTCGGTTGCCCATGCCGCTGGTTCAGGTCATGCGTGCCGTCCAGTTGTGTTACGCGCTCGGGCAGCGGCCTGCTCCCCTCGGTGAGGTCGCCCGGCTGCTCGGGGCCGCGTCCGTCGAGTCCTTTGTAGACGATCTGACCGAGCGTGCCCTGCTGTGGCGCGACGGCGACAACGTCGTCCTGCCGGATTTACTGCACCGCAACAGCTTCGAACCCGAAGGCCTCGGCCAGCCCGTCGCGAATCTGCTCGGCGAGCTCGGCACGCCCTGGCTGGCGAAGCTCAGCCGGGCACTCGGCCTGCCCGACGCCAAACGGAAGCCGGAGCTGCTGCTCGGGCTCGTGCGGTTCTTCCGCGACGGCGACCGCGTCCGCGAGCTGTTCGCCACCGCGCCCGAGGACACGCGCAAGGTGCTGCGGGACATGGCCGACGGCGTTCCCGAGGTGGACGGCGTCGTGCCGGGCGGCTGGGCGTTCGACCACGGTTTTCTGTTCGCGACCTACTACGGCAGCGCGGCCATGCCGATCGAGGTGGCGCTCGCGCTGCGCGGCCCGGACCACCAGCTGCCGTTCACGCCCGACGAACCCGCGTACACCGTCACGCACATCGGCACGGAAGCCGCCGAAGCCGCGTCGTCGGCCGCTGCGTTGCGGCTGCTCGATCGGGTGTCGGCGATCGTCGATCTGGCCGCGGCGGAACCGTTTCCGCTGCTCAAGGACGGCACGATCGGGGTGCGGCTGATCAAGAAGCTCGCCAAGGAGACCGGGGGCACGACCGCGGAGATCGAGCTGGCGATCGACCTCGCGGCGCAGGCCGGGCTGCTGCTGGCCGACGAGCCCGAGCCGCCGGGCCGCGGACGGAAGGCGCCACCGCCCACCCTCGCGCCCGACCCGGACCTCGCCCGGCCCGCTCCGGCGCTGCTGTACCGCCTGCTGCTGACGACCTGGTGGGACCCCGAGCCGCCGGAGTACGAAACCGACGTCGACGCGCTCGTGCGGCAGGCGGTCGTGCGGTTGCTGGCGCGGCTCGATCCCGGCGACGCGATCACGGACCTCGACGCGCTGACCCGGCTCGCCGAGTGGCACGCGCCGATGCTGCCGACCGACGACTTCGCCGGGCACCTGCGGGTCGCGCTCACCGAGGCAGAGCTGCTCGGCGTCGTCGCGCACGGCGCCGTCACCGCGGCCGGGCGCGCGCTGCTCGCCCCGGAAAAGCTCGGGGAAGTCGCCGACGAGCTCGTCTCCCGCGCCCGCACGACGGCGTTGTTCGGCACCGACCTGACGGCGATCGTGCCCGGCTCGCCCGACACCCGGCTCACCGCGCTGCTCGACCGCGTCGCCGACCGGGAGGCTCAGGGGACCGCGACGAGCTGGCGGTTCTCGCCGGCGTCCGTGCGGCGCGCGTTCGACCAGGGCGCGACCGCCGCCGAGCTGCTCGACGACCTGCGCACGATCGCCGCGGGCGAACTGCCGCAACCGCTGGTGTACCTGGTCAACGACGTCGCGCGGCGGCACGGTGAGGCACAGGTGCTCGACGTCGCGAGCGTCGTCGTCGGGGAGCCCGCCCTGCTCGCCGAACTCGCCGCGCACCGCAAGCTCGCCAAACTCGGCCTGCGCGCGGTGGCCCCGACGGTGCTGACGTCCACAGTGGACTCTTCTGGCACGCTGGAAGCGTTGCGCGGAGCGGGTTACGCGCCGACTCGCCACGCCTCCGACGGCACCATCGTGCTGCCCGCCCGTGACCAAGTCGAGCCGGCGATGGCCGTCCACGACCCCGAAGCCGGTGACCTGCCGCCCGATCCCGCCGAACACGCCGCGCGGCTGCTGGCGGCCCCGGCGAGCGGGCCGGCCCTGCTGCGTGGCCAGCTCGCGCGGGCGATGAGCGATCGCTACGCCGGCCGCCTCACGCCGAAGCAGCAACAGCTCTGCTGGCAGCTCGAAGCCGGGCTCCCGGTCGACGTCCTGTACCGCCCGGACGGCGCCGAACCCGTCCGGCTGGTGATCGCGTACCCCGAAATCGACGGCGACGTCCTGGACGTCTGGTCGCTCGAGGACCGCGCCTACGTCCGGCTCGAACTGGCGCGCATCGACCTGGCTCAGGCCTCCACCGCGGTCAGCTTCGCGTAGGCGACGACGTTGTCGAGGTAGTTGCCGCTCGACCGGTCGAACGTGCCGCCGCAGGTGATGAGCCGCAGCTCGGGATCCGGCGTGTCGCCGTACACCTGGTCCGTCGGGAACGCGGCCTTCGCGTAACGGTCGACGCGGTAGACGGTGAAGATCGCGACCCGGCCGTCGGCACGGCCGACCCTGGCCTGCTCGCCGGGCCGCAACTCCTTCAGCCGGGAAAAGGCGCCGGGCACGTGCTTGTAGTCGACGTGCGCGGCCAGCACCGCCGGGCCGATCTCACCGGGCGTCGGCGCACCGGTGAACCAGCCGACCGTCGTGGCGTCGCCGGGGACCTCCAGCGCGCCGTCCGGTGCCAGCCCGAGGTCCTTGATCGCGTCGGCGCGGACACCGATCGCCGGGATGGTCAGGGACGCCGGTTTCGCCGCGGGGAGGCCGGGGGTGGTCTCCGCCGCGGTGCCCGCGACGCTCGCGATGCCCGTGGTACTCGGGGCGGCCGGGCTGGGCGGGGCGATCGGCGACGTCGCCTGCGGCGACAGGACGAGGACGGCGGCCACGGCCAGGACGACGCCGAGCGCGGTGGCGACCGCCGCGATGGCGGGCCACAGGCGCGGGTGCCTCAACTCGGGCGCCGGCGCAGGTAGAGCACCATGCCACCGGACGCCGCCGCGGCGAGCAGCGTGCCGCTGAGCATCAGGAAACCGGGCATTTCGGCGTCCGGCTCACCGCCGCCGGTGGCCACGCCGCCGACCGGCTTCACCTTCACCTGACCGCCCGTGGCGGGCTTCTTGGTGGTCGTCTTCGGCGCGGTGTGCGTTGTGGTGGCGGGCTTTTCGGACGTCGGCGTGGTCGTGCCCTGCTGCTGCGGGCGGTGCGGGAGTGCTTCGCAGACAATGCCGTCCTTGTCGTTCCCGTCCAGGTGGTTGGGGTCGGACGGATCCCGGTCGTAAACGGCCTGTGCGTCTTCCTGGTACTTGAAGTCCGAGCAGTTCAGGTCGCCGACGAGCGGCGTCGAGAGTTGCGCCGAAGCGAAGGGAACGGGACCGAGGAATGCGAACCCGGCCACGGCGGCGGCCGTGATCAGGGCACGACGAAACGAGGACAACGGAATTCCTTCCGAGCGGAATCGGGGCGATTGCGTGGTTACTATCGCGACCTCCGCCGGGCCGTTACGGACCATTCCAAAATTCCGGGAATGCCAGCGCTCCACGAAGAACGCCGCGTCCCGTGATTCTCTCCCGTTTCCACGGTGACCTGCGGATTCGCCGGTCAGAAATGCGCGGCGGGCGAAATGTTACGCGGTCCGAGGTCACACCTTTGAGGTAATTCACGTGTGACGGTGGCGACCGGCCGCCACCACGGCGTCCACGCACCCCGTAACCTCGGGGTATGCCGATCCAGGTACTGCTCGTGGACGACCACGAACTGGTCCGCCGCGGGCTCCGCGACCTGCTCGGCGACGAGCCCGACATCGAGGTCGTCGCCGAGGCGAGCAGCGTCGAAGAGGCACTGGCGGTGGCGATGCACGTCGAGCCGGAGGTCGCGGTGGTCGACGTCCGACTCGGCGACGGCGACGGCATCACGCTCTGCCGCGAGTTGCGGTCGAAGCCGAACCCGCCGGCCTGCCTGATGCTGACCGCGTTCGACGACGAGGAGGCGATGGTCGGCGCGATCATGGCCGGCGCCGCGGGTTACCTGCTGAAGCAGGTGCGGGGGCAGGACGTCGTGAACGCGGTCCGCGAGGTCGCGGCGGGCCGGTCGCTGCTGGACCCGGTGAGCACCGCGCGGGTCCTGGACAAGATGCGGCACCCGCCGACGGACGAGCTGGCGACGCTCACCGAGCGCGAGCGTGACGTGCTCGAGCTGATCGGCCAGGGCCTGTCCAACCGCGAGATCGCCGAGCGGTTGTTCCTCGCCGAGAAGACGGTCAAGAACTACGTCACGTCGGTGCTGGCGAAGCTGGGCATGCAGCGCCGGACCCAGGCGGCCGCCTGGATCGCGCGGCGCGAGAAGTAACCGCGTGCGGCCGACGCCGCCCGCAATCCGCCGTTCGCTGCGATCTTTTCCGCATCTCGTCACGGTCAGCCACGTCGATCAGGGCCTTTTCGGCAAAGATTCACCCGAAGGTGAGTCGAATATATGTTCGATGAGCCGGTACGATCATGACGAGGGCGTGGAAGGGAGGCTGGATGACCCGAGAAGGCTAGGACGAGCGGAATACCGGTCAGTCGAGTGGCAGGTCGAACGCGACGAGTGTGCCGAGGCTGGGTGAGGAGTTCAGGAAGAACTTCCCGCCGGCGGCGTCCGCGCGTTCGGCGAGATGACGCAGACCACGGGTGGCGACGCCTTGGGGAACGCCGGAACCGTTGTCCCGGACGCGGAGTTTGACGCCGCCGGAGTCCCTGGTCAGCGTCACGCGGGTTTCGCTCGCGCCGGAGTGTCTGACCACATTGGACAGTGCTTCGCGCAGGGCGGCCCGGATGTGGTCGGCGCGTTCCGCGGGGATGTCGGCGAACTCGCCGGACAGCTCCAGGGTCGGTGGGTAGCCGAGCAGCTCGCCGGCGATGCGGACCTCGCCGCGCGCCGACTCGGCGAGGTCGGTGGGCGTGCCGGTGTCGTGGCGAGGCTCCGGTGACCGGAGCGCACGCACGGTGCCGCGGATTTCCTCGATGGTCTGGTCGAGCTGGTCGATCGCGTCGGACAGCCGGACGCCGTCGGCTTGGGCGAACCGCTTGCGCATGTTGCGCCGAACCCGGTCGAGCTGCATGCCGGCGCCGTAGAGCCGCTGGACGATGACGTCGTGGAGCTCACGCGCGATGCGCTCCCGCTCCTCGTACAGGGCGACCCGGTGCCGGGCGTTGGCGCCCTCGGCGAGCGCCAGCACCACGCCGGCCTGGGCGGCGAAGGCGACGAGCATCTCGACGGTGCCGGCGGAGAAGGGCTCGCGCCCCCGCTTCCGGTAGACGGTCAGCGCCCCGAGCACCCGACCCCCGGACCCGAACGGCGCGGCGGCGAAGGGCCCGTAGCCGTGGAGCTCGGCGGGAACGTAGGGAGCGGTGCGTGGGTCGACGGTGAAGTCTTCACTGGCCACGGGCTCCCCACCCCTGGCGACGCGTCCGGCGGCGGAGTCCGAGGGAAGCGCAAGGCCTCGCAACGACTCACCGCTCTCGCCTGCCGACGCCACTGTCCCATCGGCCACGAGTCCATCGGCCGCGCGGGCGACCGGCGCCTCGCCGGCCGGATCACCGGCAGCCAGATCACCGCCGGTTGGATCACCTCCGGCTGGGTCACCGGCGGCCCGATCACGGGCAGCGGCCGGGTGGGCCGTGGCGTAGTGGGCTGCCTCGACGACCACGCGGCCGTCCTCGGCGCTGACCATGGCCAGTCCCAGGTCGGCGTCGGCGAGTTCGGCCGCCCTGGCGACGACCGTGTCCAGCACCGCGCCCGGGTCGTCGCCGGACAGGGCGGTGCTCGTGATCTCGGTGGCGGCGGACAGTGCCCGCGCGGCAAGCGTCGGATCCATGAGTTCCGTCATTATCGCGCGGCGCGGTGGCGGCGCGGCAAGGACACCGCGGGAATCGATCACGTCACCGGCACCCGGGCGAAGACCCGGCCGTCGCGGACTTCGAGCACCACGTCGGCGCCGGCGGCCTCTTCGGCGCGGTGGGTCACGTGCACCACCGTCCGGCCCGCCAGCGCCTCCCGCAGGTGCGCGCGCACTGCCTGCGCCGTCGGCTCGTCGAGGTGCGCGGTCGGCTCGTCCAGCAACACCAGTCCCACCGACGGCGCCCCGAGCAGCGCCCGCGCCACCGCGACCCGCTGCGCCTGTCCGCCGGACAGCCCGCTGCCGCCGCTGCCGAGCACCGTCTCCAGCGAAACCTCCGGCGCACCCTCCAACGCACCATCGGTGAGCGCGGCCAGCCGCAACGCCTCGCGCAACTCGTCGTCGGTCGCCGTCGGGCGGGCCAACCTGAGGTTCTCGGCGACCGTCGTCGCCGCGAGCATCGGCTCCTGCGGTGCCCACGCCACCCCGTCCGGAACGGCGACCACGCCCCGCCGGGGGGCCACGAACCCGAGCAGCGCGGCGACGAGCGTCGACTTGCCGGCACCGCTGGGTCCCACGACCGCGGCGTACGTCCCGGGGGCGAGTTCGAAATCGACGTCATGCAGCACGACCGGGCCTCCCGGCCAGCCGAGGTCCGCTCCCCGCAACGCGACCATCGGCCCCGGCACCGGCGAGGGCGGCTCCGGAACGTCCGCCACACGGCGACGCGCGCGCTGCAGCGTGTCCCAGTGCTGCGCCACCGGCGGCAGCAGCGCGAGGACCTCCGCGAGAGCGAGCGGGACCAGCGCGAGCAGCGGCGCCAGGACCGGGTCGAGCTGTCCGGCCGCGACCGCCTGGGCGGCGATCGCCGTGCTGACGACCGCGGCCGCCCCGCAGACCAGGGTGACCAGCGCTTCCGCCGCACCCGCGCCGAAAGCTTGGCGACGCGCTTGTGCGGCCAGGCGCGTGTCGGCGTCGGCGAGAGCGCGGCGGTGGTCGCGAGCCGTCCCGAAAGCGAGGAGCTCGGCCGCCGCTTCGAACAACACCAGGACACGTGACGCCACCTCGCGACGACCGGTCGCCAGCGCCGAAGTCGCCCGGCGCTCGGCGCGCAGCGCGACCCACGGCGCGCACAGGCCGAGCACCACGGCCACCGCGAGCGTCAGCCCGGCGGCGGGCAGGACCCACGTCTGCACGGCGATCGCTCCGGCCGCGACCAGCGCGACCACCAGCGGCGGCGACACCACCCGCGGCAGGAGGTCGCGGACGGTGTCGACGTCGGCGACCAGCCGGCGTTGCCCCTCCCCCGCGTGCAGCGGCCCGAGCCGGACCAGCGAATTCCACAGCCGTACCCGGACGCGGCCGGCGATGCGGAACGCGGCGTCGTGCGTGACCAGCCGCTCGACATACCGAAGCCCCGCACGGCCCAGCCCGAAGGCGCGGACGCCGACGACCGCGACCGTCAGGGTCAGGATCGGCGGCTGCTGCGACGCCTTGGCGATGAGCCAGCCCGACGTCGCGGTCAGCGCCACCCCGGCCAGCAGCGCGACCGCGCCCAGGAGGGCGCCGCCGAAGAGCCGCCTGTCGAGGAGGGCGCGCCACCCCAGGGGCGGCCGCAAAGAGTCCTTTGTGGACAGTTCTGGGGCGGCCGGAGCTTCGGACGGCATATCGACAGCGGCCGTGCGCTCATGAGCCGCGATGATCGCCGCGGCGCCGTTGTCGACGGCGCGCCGCACCGCGTCCAGCACCAGGCGCGCGCTGGCCTCGTCGAGGTGCGCGGTCGGCTCGTCGAGCAGCAGCAACCACGCGCCGTCCCGCACCCGCTGCAGCGCCCGCGCGACGGCGACGCGCTGACGCTGGCCCAGTGACAGCTGCGAAACCGGCCGGTCGGCGAGTCCGTCAAGCCCGACTTCGGCGAGCAATTCGGCCGATCCCACCTCCTCGCGGACCGTGCCGCCGGTGAACACCGGCGACTGCGGCACCCACGCGACCTGCTCACGCCAGCGTGCGAGGTCGGCGTCGGCGAGGTTCGTCGGGCCGACCGTGATGACGCCGTCGTCGGCCGGGACGAAGCCGAGCAACGCCGAGAGCGTCGTCGACTTGCCGCCGCCGCTCGGGGCGCGCAGCCAGACCGTCTCGCCGGGACGCACCGAGAACGTCTCGCCGTCGGGCGCGAACCCGCCGCGTCGCGCGACCCGCAGCGACGACACGCGCAGCTCGCCCGGCGAAGGAACCGCGCTCCCGGCAGGCGGCACGGGCAGCGCCAGCAGGTCGGCGACGCGCCGGACCGCTTCGACGCCGTCCTCGCTGGCGTGGAACGCGGCGCCGACCGCGCGCAAGGGCTGGTAGCACTCGGGCGCGAGGATCAGCAAGCCCAGCCCGATGGCCAGCGGCAGATCGCCGCCGACGAGCCGGACGCCGATCACCACCGCGACCAGCGCCACCGAGAGCGTCGCGATGAGTTCGAGCACGAATGCCGACGAAAACGCGACCTTCAACGTCTTGAGCGTCGCGCGGCGGTGGCGTTCGGACAGCCGCCGGACGGTCTCGCCCTGCGCGGCGGCGCGGCGGAACGCCGTCAGCACCGGCAGCACGCGGACGAGCTCGAGGAGCCGTTCGGACATCCGGTGGGTCGCGTCGGTCGCACCCGCGACGCGGCCGGCGGTGTACTTGCCGACGAGGATCGCGAACATCGGCAGCAGCGGCACCGTCAGCGCGACGATCACGCCGGACGGCCAGTCGGCGAACAGGATCGCGGCGCCGGCGCCGAGCGGCACGACGGCGGCCGTCACCAGCGCGGGCAGGTATTCGCGGAAGTAGGCGTCGAGCGCGTCGAGGCCGCGGGTGGTGAGCGCGGTCAGCTCGCCGTGGCCACGACGGGCGATCCACTCGGGGCCGAGGCGCAGCACGTGGTCGACGGCCTTCGCGCGCAGCTCGCGCTGGACCGTCGCGGCGGCGCGGGCGGAGACCGTGCGCACCGCCCAGCCGGTCACCGCGCGCGTCACGACTAGCGCGAGCAGCGCGGCCAGCTGGGCGGTGCTTCCCCCGGAACCTGCTCCGACGATCGCCGCGAGGACGTCGGCGAGCAGGAACGCCTGGGCCACCAGCGCGGCGGCGTTGAGGAAGGACAGGAAACCCACCAGGGCCAGCGCTCGGCGCACGGCCGGCACGAGGGCCGGCAATGCGCCGAGCGGGCCCTTTCCCGGCCGCGCCGAGTCCACTGTGGACTCCGAGGCGAGAAGGGGAGCGCGTCCGGGAAGCTTGCTCATGGTGCGTGGACCGCCGGGATGTGCTGGGTGCCGATGCGCTTGCGGAACACCCAGTACGTCCAGCCCTGGTAGATCAGCACGGCCGGGGCGCCGAAGACGGCGACCCAGGTCATGACGGTCAGCGTGTACGGGCTCGACGCGGCACCTTCGATGGTGAGGGTGTTGGCGGCGTCGAGCGTCGACGGCAGGACGTTCGGGAAGAGCGAGCCGAACATGACCACCGCGGCGCCGGCGATGACCACGCCGAGCGCGGCGAACGCCTGCCCGTCGCGGTCGGCACGCAGCCGCAGCCAGGCGACGACCGCGGCGACGGCGCTGATCCCGAACGCGAGCAGCGTCCACAGCGTGCCTTCCCGCCACTGCACGACCGCCAGGAAGGCGACGATCGGCACCATGGCGACGGGCAGGAGCTTGAGCGCCAGGCTGCGCGCGCGTTCCCGCAGTTCACCGCTGGTTTTGAGGGCGAGGAACGCGGCGCCGTGGGTGATCGAGAAGGCGGCGATCGCGACCGCGCCGAGCAGGGTGTCCCAGCGGACGGCGGCGAACGCGGAGCCGACGCGGTCGCCGTCGGCGTCGAGGGGCAGGCCGAGGACGGTGGTCGCGAGGATGAGGCCGACGCCCAGCGGCGGCACCCACGAGCCGGCCATGATCACGCGGTCCCAGTTGCGCCGCCAGCGTTCGGAGTCGACCTTGCCGCGGTACTCGAAGGCGACGCCGCGGCCGATGAGGGCCAGCAGGACGAGCAGGAGCGGCAGGTAGGCGGCCGAAAACAGGCTCGCGTACCAGCCGGGGAAGGCCGCGAACATGGCCCCGCCGGCGACGATGAGCCAGACTTCGTTGCCGTCCCAGACGGGCCCGATGGTGTTGACCATGACGCGGCGCTCAGTGTTGTCCTCGGCGAGGACGGGCAGCAGCATGCCGACGCCGAAGTCGAAGCCTTCGAGGAAGAGGTAGCCGAGCCAGAAGAAGGCGATGACGGCGAACCAGACGATGGCGAGGGTCACCGGGCACCTACCACAACACCCCGACGCTTGCCGCCGTTCGCGGCCCGATCGCCGTGAGTTATCCACAGCGGGTTGAGTTGTCCACAGATTTGCTGTGGGTAACCCGCGAGAGTGACCACGCCGATACACTGAGTTCGGGGACGCCCCCCGGGAAGGGTGGGGGCTTCGGTAAAGTCGAAGCGGCCGCTTTCAGGTGCCTCACCGGCGCGAACGGCACGCTGAAGCCTGACTTGCGCCCACCCAGACCCCCTCCGGCACCCCGATACGAAGCCAGCACACGGCCGGTAGTGCCGGGTCAAGGCACGCTTTCCCGCCTTGACGCGGTGCTGCCGGCCGTAGTCACAATCCGGCTTCGGGGTGGTGGGTTCAATGAGCTCGGCGCTGCCGCAACGACACGACATTGCCGGAACCCTGCCGGGCAGGGTGGGGGCTGGCTTGAAGTCCATGGCCTGCCTCCTCAGTAGGCGAAGGCGAGGGTGTCCTCGCCCGGTTTGTCGGAGTCCTTCGGCTTCTCCGGGGGCATCACCGCGTCGACGCCGCCTCGGACGTACTTGCGCATCAGGTACAGCTCCACCACGCCGAGGGCCGCGTACACCGTGGTCAGGGCGATCAGGGACGTCCACACTTCGCCCGTCGTCAGGCGCGACACCGCCTGGGCGGTGAACATCCACACCCCGTCGACGCCGGTCGGGTTGGGGACGACCACGAACGGCTGACGGCCCATCTCCGTGAAGATCCAGCCCGCGCTGTTGCCGAGGAACGGCGTCGCGATGCCGCCGAGGACCAGCCAGGGGAACCAGCGAGCCGTCGGGACGCGGTTGCGGCGGGTCAGCCACAGGGCCAGGACGCCGATGCCCGCCGACACCGCGCCGAAGCCGATCATCATGCGGAAGCCCCAGTAAGTCACCGGGAGGTTCGGCACGTAGTCGATCGGCTTGCCGGCCAGCGAACCCAGCGCCGGGTCGTCCGGGTAGTTCGTGCCGTACTTCGCCTGGTACTCGCCGACCAGGTTCTCCACGCCCTTGACTTCGGTCGAGAAGTCGTTGTGCGCCAGGAAGCTCAACAGCGCGGGCACGTTGAACGTCTTCACGTCCTCGCAGTTCGCGCCCGACACGTCGCCGATCGCGATGATCGAGAAGCTCGCCGGCTTTTCCGTGTGGCACAGCGCTTCCGCCGACGCCATCTTCATCGGCTGCTGCTCGAACATCAGCTTGCCCTGCGCGTCGCCGGTGATCGCCAGGACCGCGAACGCCGCCACGCCGACCCAGGCGCCGAGACGCAGCGACGAGCGCCAGACGTCCTCATGAGCACGCTTCCGCCAGAGGTGCCAGCCCGCGACGCCCACCAGGAACGCCGCCGCCACCGAGAACGCGCCGGCCAGGGTGTGCGGGATCGCGGCCAGTGCCGTGTTGTTCGTCAGCACCGCCCAGATCGAGTTCATGGTCGGCTTGCCGTTCTCGAACGTCACGCCCACCGGGTGCTGCATCCACGAGTTCGCGGCCAGGATGAAGTACGCCGAAGCCATCGTGGCCAGCGAAAACGCCCACGCGCACATTAAATGAACATGCTTTTGCAGCCGGTCCCAGCCGAAGATCCACAGGCCGAGGAACGTCGACTCGACGAAGAACGCGACGAGGCCTTCCATCGCGAGCGGCGCGCCGAAGACGTCGCCGACGAAGCGCGAGTACGCGCTCCAGCTCATCCCGAACTGGAACTCCTGCACGATGCCGGTCACGACGCCCATGGCGAAGTTGACCAGCAGCAGCTTGCCCCAGAACTTCGTCATCTTCAGGTGCCGCGGATCGCCGGTGCGGACCCAGGCGGTCTGCATCGCCGCGACCAGGATCGACAGCCCGATGGTCAGCGGGACCATCAGGAAGTGGTAGACGGTGGTGATGCCGAACTGCCACCGCGCTAGCTCAAGGACCTCCACGTGGTCCAGCCTGCTCCGGGGCCGGTGCGGCAGCCAGATCAACTGGTCCCGTCCGGCCCAGGACCAACGTCCTGGGTGACTACAGCTGGTCGAGCGCCTTCCGCGCCTCGTCCGCCACGCCCCGCCGCGGGCCCGCCTCGCCCAGCTCGAGGACGTGCCGCAGGGCCAGCTCGTAGGCGGTGTCGAACGCCTTGTCCGCCGCCACCGGGACGTCCGGGGAGACGCCGGTGCCTTCCCAGTTCTTCCCCGTCTCCGGGTGGAACGAGCGCGCGATCGACACCGTCACGTCGAGATAGGTGTCCACTTTGTACTGTTCACGCGGGTGGGCGCCACCCCGCGTCGGCTCCCCCACGGTCTTCGCCCGGCCTTGCTGCTGCAGCGAGAACGCGAGGTCTTCGCCGCCGGAGAACGTGTCCGGTCCGGTCAGCACCCAGATCGGCTTGGTGCCGCCGAACTTCGGGCCGGGGACGTACGGCAGCGTCCACATCTGGGTCGTGCGGTGGCCTTCGCGCTCGTAGATGTCGAGGTAGTGGGTCCGCTCGTCGAAGAGGTAGCTCTGCAGGAACGCACTGGTGTCCGGGCTGCCACCGCGGTTGCGCCGCACGTCGAGCAGCAGCGCGTCGGCCGGCGCGAGCAGCGTCATGGCCGCCGCGATCGCGGGCGCCGCGAGCTCCGGCTGGTAGAGCATGGTCGTGTCGAGGTAGCCGACGTTGCCCGGGAGGCGCCGCACCGACGCGATCCCGAAGTTCTCCAGCTCGGCCGCGCGCCGGAAGTCCTCGGTCGCGTACTCCGCGTCGCCGTCCTCGGCCACCGGGTCGACGTGGTGGCGCAACCGCAGGTGCGGGTCACCGTTCACCGACTGGAGGTCGGCTGTGACGGCCGTCGCGAACGCCGGGTCGTCGAGGTCCGCGTACGCCCCTTCGCCGAGACGCGCCCGAAGCACCTTCGCCAGCTTCGCGGCGACGTCCGGGAAGACGTAGTGATCTTCCAGCCGCCGGATGACCTCGTTGACCTGCGCCTCGCGCGCCCGTGACCCCATGCGGGTGAACCTACCGCAGCCCACAACCGAAAATTCGGCGTGCCGAAAAAATTTGTGCGTTCGCCCTTGATGTCAAATTCATGGCCGCCGATCAGGCAATTTCGCGGACGCCATCAGCTTGCGGCTTTCCTGAACTCCCCTTTATCGTTGCAGTGAAAGGGGCGAAGAAATCTCATGACTGCCGCGATGGTGGCGCTGATCAGCGCGTTCGGCCTGGTCCTCGCCGTGGAGCTGCCGGACAAGACGCTCGTCGCGACCCTGGTGCTGACCACCCGTTTCCGCGGCTGGCCGGTTTTCGCCGGGGTGTGCGCCGCGTTCGCCGCGCAATCCGTCATCGCGGTCGCGTTCGGCAGCGTGTTGACGCTGTTGCCGGACGTAGTCCTTTCGCTGGTCGTCGCCGCGATGTTCGGCCTCGGCGCTTTCATGCTGCTTCGCGAGGGATTCAGCGAAGCCGACGAAGCAGGCGAAGACGCTTCGCGCTCCGGCCCCTCGCCGTTGTCCTTCACGCGCTCCGCGATGACGTCGTTCGGCGTGCTCTTCGCCGCCGAGTGGGGCGACGCCTCCCAGCTCGCGACGGCGAGCCTCGCCGCCCGGATCGGCAACCCCTTCGCCGTCGGCGTCGGCGCCTTCAGCGCGCTCGTCGTGGTCGCCGGGCTCGCGGTGTTCATCGGCGCCAAGCTGCGCAGCCGGATCCGGCCGAAGCTCATCCAGCGCTGCGCCGGGTTCGCGTTCGCCGGGTTCGCCGCGTTCGCCCTGCTCCAGCTGGCCTTCTGACCGATCTTTCACAGGTTCACCCGGTAACCTTTCGGCAACGAAAGGGAGAGCACCGGGTGAACAAGCCTTCGACCGCGGTCTCGCCGCTGCACGGCCGGGTCGCGGTCGGCGGAATCGGCCTGGCCGTCGCCATCTCGATCGACTTGCACCTGCGGCTGTCCGGCCAGGTCAGCCCGATCTGGCAGACGCTGTCGGAATACGTCTACGGCAAGCTCGGCACGTCCTCGGCCGCGCCCCTGTTCAGCACCATGTGCCTGGCGCTCTCGCTCGGCTCGGTCGCGCTGCTCGCCGGGATCGCCAAGGCCCACCGCCCGGATACCACCGCCGTCTGCGTGCTGCTGGGCGTCTGGTCGGCCGGGCTGCTGGTGTGCGGGCTCGTGCCCGTCGACCCGGACGGCCAGGCGCGTTCGCTCGCCGGACAGGTCCACAACCTCGCCGCCCTGACGGCGTTCGTCGCGCTCCCCGCCGCCGCGTTCGTGCTGACGAAGAAGGGCCGCGAGCGCTGCCCGTGGGAACCCCGCCGGACGACCATCCGGCGGCTGGCCACGGCGAGCTTCGTCAGCGTCGGCGTGGTGCTCGGCGGGTTCGTCCTGACGCTCGTCCTCGGCCCGGCCCAGCAGGACGTCACGCTGGGCCTCTTCGAGCGCCTGCTGTTCACCGTCGACGTCGCCCTGCTGCTGACGATGGTCCGGCCGCTGCTCAGCCGTCCGTCTTGAGGATGTCGGCGAGCCGGGTGGCCGCCGCGACGACCTGAGGGCCCACTTCGGCCGCCTTCAACGGCTCCAGGGAGATGACGCCGACGCTCGCCCGCAGTCCCGGCACCCCGCGGACCGGCGCGGCGACGCCGGACGCGCCCGCCTCGAGTTCGCCGGTCGACGTCACCCACCCGTCGCCGCCGGGACGCAGGGTCATCGCCTTGCCGGCCGCACCGGCGGTCAGCGAATGCCGGCTGCCGACGCGGTAGGCGACGTGAAAGCTCGTCCACGACGGCTCGACGACGGCCACCGCAAGCGCTTGCGGTCCCTGGGCGACCGACAGGTGCGCGGTCGCCCCCACCTTCTCGGCCAGCTCCCGCAACACCGGTCCGGCCGCGTCCCGCAGCTGCGGCAGCACCTGCCCGGCCAGCCGGAGCAGGCCGACGCCGAGCCGGACCTTCGTGCCGTCACGCCAGACCAACCCGCGTTCGGACAGCGGCACGAGCAGCCGGTAGACGGCCGCACGGCTCGCCCCGATGGCCACGGCCAGCTCGGAGATGGTCGCCGCGTCGCCGCCGGCGTCGGCCACTGCCTGCAGCAGCGCCAAGCCCCGATCGAGCGTCAGCGACCCCTCCCGGCTGGTCACAGCAAGCCGAGTTCGCCCAGGTCGGCGACCGGTTCCTCGAACGACGCCGCCGCGTAGGACGCGAAGAGCGCCCGCACGGCCTTCGCGGCCGGCTCGGACAGCGCACGGGCCTCGTCGGCCAGCGCCTGGGCGTCGGTCGACTCCAGCGCCGCCCGGACGTCGCCACCGGACAGGCTGCGCGCGGAGGCCACGAGCAGGTTCAGGAAGCCGTGGTGCACGAACCCGGTGTCCGGGTCGGTGTGCCGGACCGCGCGGTGCAGGCTGTTCGTCGCCTTGAACGACGCCCCGGTCGAACCGCTGACGACGGCGAGGAAGTCCGCCACCTCGTCGACGCTGGGGAAGTTCTCGCCCGCCTGGCCGCCGCAGCGGATCTTGGGCCAGCTGCCGTGCTCGATCACCTTGCGCACGCCGTCGAGCCAGCCGACGCCGCGCCGCGGCTCGACCACCCGGATGACGTCCTCGGGGACGAACTCCGAGACGCGCTCGAGCCACACCTCGTCGACGTCCGACGGCGCCGGCATCTCGACCATCCGCAGCGCGAGCAGCTCACTGCGCGATTCGACGATCGAGATGGCCTTCGGGACGCCGCCGAGGCCGGTGTCGATGATCAGCGAAAGCGGCAGCGGCTGCTTCGGCTTGATCTTGATCAGCTCGGTGATCAGCTCGGGCAGCCGCGACGCCTGGCAGAGGAAAACCCCCAGTACACCGGCGTGTTCGGACTCCCGGCTGGCGAAGTGCGCGCGCAGCGCTTCGGGCATGGCCGCATCGCCCGGAGGGAACAGCGCCGAGTCGTCGACGAGCCTCGCGAACAGGGGAGGAATTCCACGGGGGCCGGGGGGCGTGAGTTCCACAGCGCTTGACACGACTGACACGCTAGTAGCGTACGACATCAGGACAAAATCGTTCGCACAACGAACACGTCAGAAGGGGACGTCGATGCCTTACTACCGGCAAGTAGGCGAGATCCCGCACAAGCGGCACACCGCGTTCCGGAGGCCGGACGGCGGGCTCTACGCCGAGGAGCTGATGGGCGTCGAGGGCTTCTCCGCGGACTCCGCGCTGCTCTACCACCGCGGCCTGCCGACGGCGATCGTCGACGCCGTCGCGGTCGAGGAGGACCGCGGCTCGCTCACCCCGAACCACCCGCTCAAGCCGCGCGCCTTCAAGACCCAGGACCTCAAGTTCGGCGCCGAGGCCGACGCGGTGACCGACCGGCGACGGCTGTTCGGCAACAACGACGTCACCATCGGGTTCGTCACGGCGACCGCGCCCAGCCCGCTGTACCGCAACGCGGCCGGCGACGAGCTGTTCTACGTCCACGGCGGCTCCGCGACCTTCGAGACGATCTACGGCCGCCTCGAGGTCGGCGACGGCGACTACGTCGTGATCCCGACGTCGTGCACCTACCGGGTCGTCCCCCACGGCGAGGTCACCCTGTTCACGCTGGAGGCGCGCGGCCACATCGGCCCGCCGAAGCGCTACCTGTCGGCGAAGGGCCAGTTCCTCGAGCACTCGCCGTACTGCGAGCGCGACATCCGCGGGCCGGCCGAGCCGCTGCTGGAGAACGGCGAGGACGTCGAGGTGCTCGTGCGGCACCGCGCCGGCCTGACCCGCTACACCTACGCGACGCACCCCTTCGACGTCGTCGGCTGGGACGGCTGCCTCTACCCGTGGGTGTTCAACATCGACGACTTCGAGCCGATCACCGGCCGCGTGCACCAGCCGCCGCCCGTGCACCAGACGTTCGAGGGCCCGAACTTCGTCGTCTGCTCCTTCTGCCCGCGGAAGGTCGACTACCACGAGGGCGCGATCCCGGTGCCGTACAACCACGCGAACGTCGACTCCGACGAGCTGATGTTCTACGTGCGCGGCAACTACGAGGCCCGGAAGGGCTCGGGGATCGGCATCGGCTCGCTCTCGCTGCACCCGTCCGGCTTCACGCACGGCCCGCAGCCGGGCGCGGCGGAGGCGTCGATCGGCGCGGAGTTCTTCGACGAGACCGCGGTCATGGTCGACACTTTCGCACCGCTGGAGCTCGGCGAAGCCGCCGACGCGTCCGAAGACCCCGGCTACGCGTGGACGTGGTCGCGCCGCGGCCCCAAGTGATAATCAAGATTCGGAAATACCGTCCCCTCCTCGTTCCGGCGCCCGGATAATGAACTTCCGGGTGGCGGAACGGGGAGGTTACGATGATCAATTCCCAACCAACGCGACGCAACAGAAAAGTTCTCCCGTTCCTGGCCGCGATCGTGGTCGCCATCTCCTTGATCATCGGAATCCGGTACTGGACCAGCGGTTCGAGCGACGACACCGACGCCCCGAAATGCTCGGGCGCGGACGCGGTCGCGCTCAACATCGCTTCTTCGCCGGAAAAGGTCGGCATCGTCCAAGAAGCCGCGAAGGCCTACTCCGGACGGACGGTCGCCGGGCACTGCGTCGACGTGGTCGTCCGGTCGAAATCGTCGGGCGTGGCGATGCAGGCGCTGGCCAAGGGCTGGAACGAAGCCACCGACGGCCCGCGCCCGGACGTCTGGACGCCGGCCGCGAGCGGCTGGGTCAACCTCCTGCGCGTCAACGCGAAGGGCGACACCGGCTCGATCGTGCCGGACGGCGATCCGCAGTCGATCGCGAACTCGCCGCTGACCGTCGCCATGCCGAAGCCGATGGCCGAGGCGCTGGGCTGGCCGGCCAAGCAGATCAGCTGGAAGGACCTCGCCACGCTGGCCACCGACCCGGCCGGCTGGGCGAAGTACGGCCACCCGGAGTGGGGGAAGTTCCGGCTCGGCAAGACGAACCCGAACATCTCCACCGCCGGGCTGAACGCCACCATCGGGGCGTACTACGCGGCCACCGGCACGTCGTCCGACCTCACCGCCGCCGCGCTCGAGAAGCCCGAAGCCAAGCAGTTCGTCTCGAACATCGAGCAGGCGATCGTGCACTACGGCGACAACACGCTGACGTTCCTGACGAACCTGCAGAAGGCCGACGACCGCGGCGCGGCGCTGTCCTACATCTCGGCGGTGACCGTCGAGGAGAGCTCGCTGATCGGCTACAACCAGGGCAACCCGACGAACGACCCGGCCAAGGTCGGGCAGCACGCGCCGCCGAAGGTGCCGCTGGTGGCGATCTACCCGGGTGACGGGACGCTGAACTCCGACCACCCGTTCGTCACGCTGAACTGGGCCGACCCGACGCGCAAGCAGATCGCCGCGGACTTCCTGAACTACCTGCGCCAGGGCGAGACGCAGGCGAAGTTCGCCGCGCTGGGCTTCCGGTCGTTCGACGGCAAGCCGGGCCCGCAGGTGACGACCGCCAACGGCGTCCAGCCGGACGCGAAGATCACCTTCCTGAAGCCGCCGTCGCCGTCGGTGCTGTCGAAGCTGCTGACCTCGTGGACCGACCTGCGCAAGAAGGCGAACGTGCTGCTCGTCGTGGACGTTTCGGGCTCGATGAGCGACGAGGTGAAGGGCACCGGCAAGAGCAAGATCGACCTGGCGAAGCAGGCCGCGATCGACTCGCTCGGCCAGTTCGTGCCCCGCGACCAGGTCGGGCTCTGGCAGTTCTCGACCCGCCTCGACGGCGACAAGGACTACCAGGAGCTGCTCCCGGTGCAGCCGCTCGGCACCGGCGGCAAGGAGACGCTGGCCATGCGGCTGAGCGGGCTGACGCCCCAGTCCGGCACGGGCCTGTACGACTCGTCGCTGGCCGCGTACGAGTACATGAAGGCCCACCTGGACCCGGCGGCGATCAACGCGGTCGTGGTCCTGACCGACGGCCGCAACGAGGACTCCGGCGGCATCGACCTCGACCACCTGGTGCCGCAGCTGCGGCCCGAGGGCAACGCGGAGTCGGTCCGGCTGTTCACGATCGCCTACGGCTCGGACGCCGACCAGGACGTGCTGAAGCAGATCGCGGAGGCGACGGCGGGATCGGAGTACGATTCGTCCAAACCGGACTCGATCAACCAGGTGTTCACCTCCGTGATTTCCAATTTCTGATGAAGTTCGCCCGTGAGCTCGCCGAACCGTGGGGGCTGCTGGTCGCCGCCACGTCGGCTGGAGTGGCGTGGGCCGTGCAGCTGCCGGTCGTCGCCGCCGTCGGAGTCGGGGTGGCGGTGCTCGCCGCCCGGGCGGGCGTGGCGGTGCTGGGCCGGGAGAAGCAGCCCGCACCGCGCGAGGCACGGGTACTCGACGTCGCGCGCGGGTCGGCGGAGGAAAGCTGGCTGAACCGGGCGTCGGCCGCGGCGGAGGGGTTCGCCTCGCTCAGCGGCTCTCTCGCTTCCGGTCCGCTCGCCGACCGCGTCGCGGACATGGAGCCGGTGGTCGAGGAGACGCTGTCGACGTTGAGGCGCCTGGCCGGCCGCGCGTCGGCGACCGGCCAGGCCCTGACCCGGGTCGACCTCGACGCCGTGGCGAACGAACGCCGGCGCTTGCAGCGCGAGCTGCGCACGGCGAACCCCGAGGTCCGCGGCGACCTGGAGCAGGCGCTGACGGCGGTCCAGGCCCAGGCGGACGTCCACGCGCGGCTCTCCGGCGCCCGGGACAAGCTGCTGGCCCAGCTGCAGTCCGGCGCACTGGGCCTGGACAGCCTGGTGGCCCGGGTGGCGGAGCTGACGGCGGCGACCACGGACATCGCGGTCGACACGGGCGCGGTCCGGGAGTTGAGCGACCAGCTGGAAGGCATCCGGCAGGGCGTGCTGGAGACCGAGCAGGCGACGCGGAAGTCGCTGGGTTAGCCGGCCCAGCGCGGCCGCCACGCGTCGGTGACGTGCTCGCTCTTCGCGAGGTGCTGGCGAAGCGCCGTGAGCCCGGGGTGCGCGTTGCCTCGCCGCCACATCAGCGAATGCGGGTACACCGGCACGGGCTCTTCGATCGGCACGCGCCGCAGGTCGTGCCCGGGCGGCCACAGCACCCGGCTCCCCGCGCCGACCAAGGTCGCCACCTCCGGCGACTCCGCGATCGTGTCCAGCACGACCTCGGTACCGAAGTTCGGCCCGGCCGCGTCGATCCACAGGCCGAACGCGGCCGCGAACTCGGCGTAGTACGCGCCCCACTCGGTCCCGGGCACCACGCCGGGCATCCAGATCCGGTGCCCGGCCAGCTCGGCCGGAGCCACCGAGGGCGCTTCGGCCAGCGGGTGCGCAGGCCCGCACAACAGCTGGATCGGCTCGTCGAGCACCCACTGGGCATCGAGGTCCTCGGGCAGCGCGACGACGGCGCGGAACGACGCGTCGATCGAGCCGTCGCGAAGCGCGGCGACCGCGGTGTCGAAGAGCGTCGCGACCTCCAACGGGACGTCCGGGTGCGCCTCGTGGAATCCGCGCAGCAACGTGGCCGGGCACAACCGCCGCCCGATGACGTCGACCCGGAGCGGCCCGGTCCGCACCGACGCGAGCGCTCGCAGCTCGGCCGACAGCAGCTCGCGGGCGTGCGGCAGGAACGCCTCGCCGTCCCCGGTGAGCACGGCTCCGCGAGCAGTGCGGGTGAACAGCCGCGCCCCGAGCGACTTCTCCAGCGCGGCAATGCGTTTCGAGACGGCTTGCTGCGTGATCGACAGGTCGGTGGCGGCGTCCTGGAACCGGCCCGCCTCCACGGCGGCCACGAAGGTGCGCACGGCGTCGAGGTCCACGGCGACCGACTCTAGATTCACAACGTCGCGTTGTGGCTCGCCGCCGCGTCGGTTGTTTGCCCCGCGCGGCCGTTCCCGGCTTTGATCGCCCGGTGATGCGCGGGCGGTCGCTGGGGCCGCGGTTCAGGTGGCTTTGGTCGGCTTACGCCGTGAGCGCGTTCGGGACGTGGCTCGGCTTCGGCGCCTTCCCGATGCTGGCGATCCTCGTGTTGCACTCCGGACCGGCGGCCGTCTCGGCACTCGCCGCCGTCGGGCCCGCCGTCGGCGCGCTCGTGGCCGTGCCGCTGGGGCCGTGGGTCGACCACCGCCGGAAGCGACCCGTGATGATGGCCATGGACCTCGTCCGGTTCGCCGCGCTGACCAGCGTGCCCACCGCCTATGCCCTCGGGATGCTGAGCTTCGGGCAGCTCCTGGTCGTCTCGGTGGTCGTCGCCGCGGCGGACATCACCTTCACCTCCGCGAGCGGCGCCTTCCTCAAGGGACTCGTGCCGCCCGAGGACCTGCTCGTCGCGAACGGCCGGTTCGAGTCCACGAACTGGACCGCCACCGCCCTCGGGCCACCGCTCGGCGGGGCGGCGTTCGCGCTGTTCGGACCGGTGACGTCGGTCATCGCCAACGCCGTCAGCTTCCTGCTCTCCGCGCTCGGGATCCGCGCGATCGGCGGGGGCGAGCCGCGCCCGCGCAACGCCACTCGGCTGCGCGCGCGTGATCTCGCCGACGGGTGGCGCTTCCTGCTGGGCCACCCGGGACTGCGGCCGCTGCTCTTCAACGCCATGGTGTTCAACGGCCTGGTCATGGGCACCGAGCCGCTGCTCGCCGTGCTGATGCTGAACCAGCTCGGGTTCGCGCCGTGGCAGTACGGGCTCGCGTTCGCCGTCCCGTGTCTCGGCGGGCTGGCCGGCTCGCGGCTGACCCCGCGGCTCGTCGAGAAGTTCGGGCGGCACCCCGTCCTGGTGACGGCCGGCGCGGTCCGGGCGTGCTGGCTGCCCGCGCTGGCTTTCATCCCGGCCGGCACCGCCGGGCTCATGTACGTCATGGTCGTCGAGCTCGGCCTGATCGTCAGCTGCAGCGTCTTCAACCCGGTCCTCGCGACCTACCGGCTGGAGCAGCTCCCGGCGGACCGCGTCGCGCGGACGCTGTCGGCGTGGTCGGTCAGCACCAAGGCGGCGATCGCCACGCTCACCGCGGTCTGGGGCCTGCTCGCCGGCCTCACCGGGCCGCGCTGGGCGATCGGGATCGCCGGGGTCCTCGTGCTGGCCACGCCGTTGCTGCTGCCCCGCCGCGACCGGACGCGTGCTCAGCCGAGCCAGACCGTGCCCAGCACCGGGTAACCGGGCACGCCCGTCTTCGCGGCTCCCGGCGTCGGCGCTCCCGCGATCCACAGCCGTCCGGTGGCAGCGATGTTGGCGGCCATCGACGGGTCCGCCTTCGGCAGGCGGAAGGGGACCACCCGGCCGTCGGCCAGCATGGTGAGCCCGCTCAGCCGCGCCGAACCGCGGCGGCTCATCCGGACCGGGCCGTCGAGGACCGCGCGCAGCTCCGTCCAGTGGTCGGCGGGCAGGGGACGGTCGTGGGCGAACGAGCGCAGCACGGCCGCGAGCGCACCCAGCAGCGCGCCGGCTCCGAACGTCCACGCGGCCCACGCCACGACCGGGAAGCCGAGCGCGACCCACGCCGCGAACCCGGCCAGGACCAGCAGGAACGCCGCCGTCGCCCGCCGGTCGCGGGCGATCTGGCGGCGGTGCGCCGTCAGCACCGGGTCGAGCCTCGGGGAACCGGACCCGGCCGGTTCCGGCACCGGCACCGCACCCGGCGGCGGCGCGTCGTGGATGCGGCCGCGGCGGAGCCGTACCACACCGGAGAAGCCGACGAACACCTTCGAGCCCCGGCCCAGCAGCCAGACCCGCCGGTGCCCGGCCACCAGCAGCCGGTGCGCTTCGTCGAGCCGGACGCGCAGCCACCGGCCGTCCGGCAGGCGCACGCCGACCGTCCGCCCGGCCGCGACCAGGCCGTCGGCGCTGATGTCCACCAGCCGGAACGCTTCGCGCTTCAGCCGCGTCTCGGGCACTCTCGCGTACGCGTGGTAGAGCCACCACGCCTCGATCGAGCCGGCCAGGGCGAACGTGCCGACCGGCAGGGCGACCCCCGCGCCGGCGACGAACTGGGCGACCCCGAACACCAGGAAGAACCCGGCCACCAGCCAGCGGTTCGCGGTGTCGCGGCCGAGGCGGTCGAGGTACTCGCCGAAGATCGGCAGTGCCCCGGACGGCATGGCGGGATCGAGTTCGAACGCGCGCACGCGTTCGGGAAGCGGGACGATCGGCACGCTGAGCCCCCACCCGGTTCGGCACTGGTACCGGCTTTTCGGCGAACTGGGCATCGGCGTTACCGGATGCTCCGATCAGCGGAAGAGACGTGATCGCCACGACTACCCAGACCGTGCGATTCAGGTTAGGCTCACCTAAGTAGGAGGTGAGCCGTGACCGAGGCACCCACAAGCATCCGCCGCCCGCCGGCGCCGAACCCCGCCGAGCGCGCCAAGACGATCGCGACCCGCAACGGCCCCGCGTCGCTGCTGCCCACCTGCGACCGCGCCGACCTGGGCGGCGAACGGGTCGTCCCGGTCCTGCACCACGTGCACCCCAGCGGCAGCGTCAGCGTGCTGCTGCCCGACGACCACTCGATGGTGGTCCACGCGGCGAAGCAGACCCAGCGCGGCGAGCTGGCCGTGATGATCGAGCTCGCCGACCAGGCCCCGGTGGACCTGCGGGAGCCGATCCGCGGGCTGCTGTGGATCACCGGCTGGCTGCGGCCGCTCTCGCCGGAGTCGGCCCGCGCGCGAGCGGTGGCGATCGCCGAGACGCGGCCGGACGAACGGCTCCTCGACGTCGGCCACGGCGTGACGCTGCTGCGGCTCACCCCGGCGTCGCTCGTGCTCGCCGACGCCGAAGGCACGCATTCGCTGCGCCCGCACACGTTCAGCGCCGCGCCGCCCGACCCGTTCCACGACTACGAGGCCCAGTGGCTGCGGCACCTGGAGAGCGACCACTCCGACGTCGTCGAGCAGCTGGCCGAGCACCTGCCCGCGGAGCTGCGCGGCGGCCGGATCCGCCCGCTCGGGCTCGACCGGTTCGGGCTGCGGCTGCGCGTCGAGTCCGACGCGGGCGACCACGACGTCCGGCTGGCGTTTTCGAAGTCCGTCGACAGCCCGCCGCAGCTCGCGGCGGAGCTGCGGCGGCTGGTCGGCTGCCCGTTCCTGCGCGGGCGGTCAGGCTAGTTCGGCCGGGAAACCGCCCTTGGCGATCGGGCCCCAGCTCTCGATGGTGACGCGGATGATGCTCTTGCCCTGCTTGACCATCGCTTCGCGGTATTCGTCCCAGTCCGGGTGCTCGCCCGAAATGGCGCGGAAGTACTCCACGAGCGGCTCGACCGAATCCGGGATGTCCAGCACCTCGGCGGTGCCGTTCAGCTGGACCCACTGGTCGTTCCACTCGTCGGACAGCACGCAGGCGGACACCTTCGGGTTGCGCTTGACGTTCACGACCTTGGCGCGCTTCGGGTAGGTCGAGACGACCAGCCTGCCCTCGGCGTCGACACCGCACGTGACCGGCGAAAGCTGCGGGCCGCCGTCGGCCTTCGTGGTCAGCAGGATCGCGCGGTGGCGGGTCGACAGGAACTCGACCAGCGCGGCGCGGTCGACGGTTTCGTTGGTGGCGATGCTCCTCGGCATACCCCGAAGGTAGCGTGCGGTCATGACGTTCACCGCGCGATCGTGGCTGGCCCCGGCCCGCCCCGAGTTCCCCGGGACGGTCGAGGACCCCGCCGAGCGCCGCGCGATCAAGCTCGAGCTGCTGATCGTCTTCGGGATCACGCTCGGCATGTCCGGCGTGCGCAGCCTGCTGTCCCTTGTGGACTCGCTGTTGCAGCCGGTGCCGCTGGCCCAGCAGCAGGCGCAGCTGAACGTGCCGCAGGCCGCGGCGAGCCTGATCGACCTGCTCAAGCAGCTGCTGTCGGCCGCCCAGCTGGTCGGGTGGGGTGCGCTCGGGCTGTACCTGCTGTGGCGGGCGGGCGTGAAGGTCGCGCGGATCGGGCTGGACCGCCGGTCGCCCGGCCGGGACGCGCTGCTGACCGTCCTGCTCGCCGCGTTGATCGGGATCCCCGGCCTGGCGCTGTACTTCATCTCCTACCACCTGGGGTTCAGCCTGGCGGTGCAACCGTCCACTTTGGGCGACACGTGGTGGCGGCCGATCACGCTGACGCTGTCGGCGTTCGGCAACGCGTTCGCCGAGGAAGTCCTGGTCATCGGCTATCTGCTGACGCGACTGCGGCAGCTCGGCGTCCGGGAGAACAACGCCGTGTTCGGCGCCGCCGTGCTGCGTGGGTCGTACCACCTCTACCAGGGGTTCGGCGGGTTCGTCGGGAACTTCGTCATGGGGCTGGTGTTCGGGCGGCTGTGGCAGAAGACGAACCGGCTGTGGCCGCTCGTCGCCGCGCACACGCTCTTCGATTTCGTGTCGTTCGTCGGATATTCGCTGCTCAAGGGTCACGTTTCCTGGTTGCCCTGACTAGGCTCGAGGGGTGATCGACGAAACGACACCTCCCCGGGTGGACAGCGAAGTCGGACCCCTGCGCGCGGTGCTGCTGCACCGGCCCGGCAACGAGCTCAAAAGGCTGACGCCCCGCAACAACGACCAGCTGCTGTTCGACTCGATCCCCTGGGTCGACCGGGCCCAGGACGAGCACGACGCGTTCGCCGAGGTGCTGCGCGGCCGCGGGGTCGACGTCCTGCTGCTGGCCGACGCCCTCCGGACGGCCCTGGAGGACGACCGGGCCCACGCGGCGGGCGTGCACGCGGCGGTCGACGACCGGCGGCTCGGCGGCGACCTGGCCGACTCGCTGCGTTCGCACCTCTCCGGCGTCGACGCGGCGAGTCTCGCCGAGGTGCTGATGGCCGGGATGACGTTCGAAGAGCTGCCGTCCGCGGAGGGCGCGTCGCTCGTGCGGATGATGAACCACCCGCACGACTTCGCCGTCGATCCGCTGCCGAACCTGCTGTTCACCCGCGACTCGTCGGTGTGGGTCGCCGACCGGGTGGCGATTTCGTCGCTGACCATGCCCGCGCGCCGCCGCGAAACCGCGGTGCTCGACCTCATCTACGCCTACCACCCGCAGTTCCGCCACGCCGCCCGCGCGTACGGCGCGCATTCCGCGCCGATCGAAGGCGGCGACGTGATGCTGCTGGCGCCGGGTGTGCTCGCCATCGGCGTCGGCGAGCGGACGACGGCAGCCGGCGCCGAGTCGCTCGCCCGGTCGGTGTTCGCCGACGGCATCGCGCACACCGTGCTCGCGGTCCCGATCGAGCAGTCCCGCGCGACCATGCACCTGGACACGGTGTGCACGATGGTCGACGCCGACGCGGTCGTGATGTACCCGCTGGCCCGCGACTCGCTGACGGCGTTCACCCTGCGCCCGACCGGCGACGGCGGCGTGAAGGTCGCCGGCCCGGCGCCGTTCCTGGTGGCCGCGGCCGAGGCGATGGAGATCGACCGGCTGCGCGTCATCGACACCGGACTCGACCCGGTGACGGCCGAACGCGAGCAGTGGGACGACGGCAACAACACCCTCGCCCTGGCTCCCGGCGTCGTCGTCGGCTACGAGCGGAACGTCGAGACCAACGAGCGGCTCGAAGCGGCCGGCATCGAGGTGCTGCCGATCGCGGGCTCCGAACTGGGGTCCGGCCGGGGCGGGCCGCGCTGCATGTCGTGCCCGGTTCGTCGCGATCCGTTGTGAGAAATGAAGTAAGCCTTCCCTAAAATTTCGCATTGTTTTAGGGAAGGCTTACTTCATTTAGGTGAGTCTTCTTTAGGAATGGTAACCCTAATAGGGGCAAGATCACCAGTACGAAGTGGCATCGGCTCCTTTTCTGACGTATCTTCTTGAGCATGGCCCTCACCAAGAAGAAAGAACCGCGCTCGAAGTTCTTCGAACTGCTGCAGGCGCAGATCCACAACGAGTTCAACGCGTCCCAGCAGTACATCGCGCTCGCGGTGTGGTTCGACGCCGAGGACCTGCCGCAGCTGGCGAAGCACTTCTACAAGCAGTCCGTCGAAGAGCGCAACCACGCGATGGCGCTCGTGCAGTACATGCTCGACCGCGACCACCACGTCGAGATCCCCGGCACCGGGGAGGTGCGCAACGACTTTTCCGGCGTCACCGAGCTCATCGAGCTCGCGCTCGAGCAGGAGAAGGAGGTCGCCGCCGACATCTCCGCGATGGCCAAGGCCGCCCGCGCCGAAGAGGACTACATCAGCGAGCAGTTCACGCAGTGGTTCCTCAAGGAGCAGGTCGAAGAGATCTCCCAGATGAACACGCTGCTGAACGTCGTCAAGCGGGCGAACGGCAACCTGTTCGAGGTCGAGAACCACCTGTACCGCGAGTCAGTCGGCGACGGCGGCACCGACTCCCAGATGCCGCCCGTGGCCGGCGGCAAGCTCTAGTCCGAAAAGGAAAACCCGGGCTCTCCCCCTGTGGACAGCCCGGGTTTCCGGTATGCGACCGGCACTCAGCCGGCGCAGTCCTGGTTGACGCTCATCAGGCTCGTCAGCACGACCCCGGTCTCGCCGAGCTTGAAGTGGTACTCGGCGGCGGCACTCGCCGGGGCGACGACGCCACCGGCGTCGAATTTGGCCGCGGGATACGCGGCGAGCACCTGGTCCTTGGTCGCACCGGCGCCGATGCCTTCGGAGGTGTGCGCGACCACGTCCGGGGTTACGGCGACCAGCCCGGCGGCTTTCGAAATGGCGATGGTCGCGGTGGCGGGCAGGCCACTGCCCTGTGCCTTGTAGACGGTGCAGCTCTCCCCGCCCTGCGGATCGCTGAGCGCGACGGCCTGCGCGGTCACCTCGGCCGCGGACATGCCGAGCTTGAGCTTGCCGAAGCCGTCAGCCGCGAGCAGCGGCCCGCTCGGCACCGCGGGGAGCGTGGACGGCTTCTGGGTGGCAGGCGGTCGCGACGCGTTCGATGTCGGCGAATCCGGCGGCGCGGCGACCTGGATGCTCTGGGTACTGGTCGGCCCGGGCGTCGACGGTTCCGGCGGGCGACCGGCCGTGAGGTCTTCAGGCGAGCTGACACTGTTGCCGGTCCCGTCGGCGGACATCACCGCGGTGCCGTCTTCGGCGTGGAGCCGGATCATGGTCAGCCCACCCGCGACGGCGACCACGGCCGCCGCGACCCCCACCACGGCCTGCACGGCGTGGCGTCGTCGCCGGCGACGACGCGCACCGGCGACGATGACCGTGCCGGCGTCAGGCGGCGGTGGCAAGTCGAGCCGCTCGTCGGCGAACAGCGCGCGCAGGCGCTGCTCCAGCTCGTCCTCGGAGATGTTCAACCCGCACCACTCCCTTCGCCTCCGCCGTCGTCCGGCTTCAACTTCAGCCGCAACGACGTGATCGCCTTGCTGGCCTGGCTCTTGACGGTGCCCTGCGTGACGCCGAGGGCACTCGCGATCTCCGCTTCCGAGAGACCTTCGTAGTAACGCAGCACCATCACGGCACGTTGTCTCGGCGGCAGCGTTCGTAACGCGCACCACAGCGGCTCGTGCTCGAACGGGTCGGCCGGGACGTGCGGGCTGGTGTCCGGCAGATCGGCGACCAGGTTCTCGCGACGCGTGCGCCGCCAGCGGCTCACGTGCGCGTTCGCCATGGACCGGCGGACGTAGGCCAGCGGGTCACCGGTCTTCTCGTGCACGTACGACCAGCGCGAACCGATCTTCTCGAGCACGGTCTGCACCAGGTCCGCGGCGTCGTGCGGATTGCCGGTGAGCGCGTGTCCGTACCGCAGCAACCCCGGCAGCGTGGCCTGGACGAAGTCCCCGAAGTCGACGAACTCGCCCGGCAACGTCGCGGCCCTCCCTCGGCCTGCACTGGTCACCCAGGTGTCTCCCCCAGAGAAGACGGGTGCCGCAGCGGTCACCGTATCGCCTCCCATCGGGGTCGGATGGCCAGAAGCCGAGCTGCTTTCCTCCCCAACACGCATCACAGCCCCCTCAGGTTGCCCGCGTTCCCGGCCGAATTCCCAGACGTCCGGCCGGCTGCTGAGTTGCCCACCTCAGCGGTGTGCGAGCGAGGCCGGCAGCCGGAAACCGCCGCCGTCCGTCTCGCGGAACTCGTGCACGCCGACGACCGCGGCGCGCGGGATCGGGCCGTACACGTGCGGAAACCGGATCCCGGCGGGGTGCGGCGGCGCGCCGTCTTCCCAGCGTACCGGCGCCCCGACCTTGGCCGGGTCGATTTCGAGCAGCACCAGGTCGGTCCGGCCCTGGTAGAGCGCGTTGGCCGGCAAGTGCGCCGTGCCGAAGTCGGAACAGTGGATGAACCCGACTTCCCCCAGCGACGGCGGCCGGTAGCCGCCGTCCGGTCCTGCTTCGGCCCAGTCGGCCGCCCCGCAGATGTGAAGTATCACGCCGAGAATCGTCCCACCGGCGCGATCCGGCGGCGGTGTCTCTTGCGCCACATACTGCCTGGTTGAACGCTCATCCAGCGCCGTCGGACCACCGGTTCGTCCCGGTGGTCCGGCGCTCGCTCCCCACGGTCAGCGCAGGGTGAGCTGACGGCCGATGAGGCCGTCACGAGCACGACGCTCGGCCGCGTTCAGCGGCTCGTCGTCGAGCGACTTCAACGCCGTCTCGAGGCGGGCGCCGAGGGCGTCCTTCGCCTCCGCCCACTCGCGGGCGTGGGCCTCGGGGTCGAGGTCCCAGACCGGGACCAGCAGGCCGTGCGCCCGGAACGAACCCGCGTAGCGCGAGCCCTCGCCGAGGCCGAGCTCACCGGCCGCGGACAGCCGGGCCAGGGCCTGGAGCAGCAGGTTCTCCGGCTCCGGCCGGACCCAGCGCAGGTGCGCCTTCTCGCCGGCGAGGACCCAGTAGGCACCCGACCCGAGCCGCTCGGTGGGCATGATCGCGGCGTTCGCGCGCTCGAGCGACACCGCGACGTCACCACTGGCGTCGGCGTCCTCCGGCAGCCACCAGGCGAAGTCCTGGTGCAGCGTGACCTCGAGCTCGGCGCCCGGCGTCAGCAGGTCCTGGAGGCGGGCGTGCTCGTCGGCGGACGGCGGGGTGGTGGTGTCCGGCACGCCGAGGACGTCGCCCTCCTTGGCGTCCAGCAGCCACTTCAGCGACCGGCCGAGGTCGCGGCTGATGTCCGACGAACGCGTCTGCACCTGCAGGCCGAGGTAGCGCTCGCCGTCCGAGCGAACGAACGCCGCCGCCGCCATCGGCAGCACGGTGCCGAGGGTGACGTCGCCGCCGTCGGCGAGGGTCAGCTTGGCCGTCGCGGACGGCACGAACTCACGCAGCGCGATCAGCTCAGGCTCCGCCGCCAGCCCTTCGAACGGCTGGCCGACGAAGACGTCGCGCACCTTCGGCTTGCGGTCCGACGCCTGCTTGGGACCCTTCTTGCGCGCGCCCTTGCCCACTGCTGCCTCCTCTGGCTCGGCTTGAGACGCTATCGAAGGGTTACTCTCGCGACGTGTTCGACCCCCGCGATCCCGCGTTCCTCGAAGACCCGTACCCGGCGTTCGCCGCACTCCGCGCGAAGGGCGACGTCCATTTCCACGACGGGCTGGGCCTCGCCATCGCGGTGTCGCACGCCGCGTCGTCGGCCGTCCTGCGCCACCGTGGGCTGGGCCGGATCTGGCAGGACGCCCAGCCGCTCGAACGGTTCGCCTCGTTCAACCTCCTGCACCGCAACTCCCTCCTGGAGAACGAGCCGCCGGCGCACACCCGGCTGCGCCGTCTGATCGCGGGCGCGTTCGGACGTGGCCACGTGCAGCGGCTGCGTCCGATGGTCGCGACGCTCGCCACCCGCATGGTCGACGACCTGGCGGCCGCGATCGCCGCCGACGGCAGCGCCGACCTCCTGGAGCACCTGGCCCAGCCGCTGCCGGTCGCGGTGATCGCGGAGCTGCTCGGCGTCCCCGGAACCGACGGGCCGCGGATGGTCCAGCTGTCCAACGCCATCGTCAAGATGTACGAGTACGGCCTTTCCGAGGAGGGCCGCGACGCCGCCGAGCGGGCGGCCGCCGAGTTCGTCTCGTACGTCCGGTCGGTCGCCTCAGCCCGCGCGGACTCGCCGGGGGACGACATCATCAGCGACCTCCTCCGCAGCGAGCTGACGCCGGACGAGCTCGTGGCCACCGCCGTACTGCTGCTGATGGCCGGCCACGAAGCGACGGTCAACGTGCTCGGCAACGGCATCACGGCCCTGCTCACGCACCGGGACCAATGGGAGCGCCTGCTGGCTTCACCTGCCCTTCTGGATTCGTGTGTCGAGGAGCTGATTCGCTTCGACGCGCCATTGCAGCTGTTCGAGCGGACGGCGACCGAGGACGTGTCGATCTGCGGATATGTCGTCGAACGCGGGCAGAAGATCGGCGCACTGCTGGGTGCCGCGGCCCGCGACCCGCAGATGTTCGACGAGCCGGACCGCCTGGACATCGGCCGGACGCCGAACGCTCACCTCGGGTTCGGCCTCGGGATTCACTACTGCGTGGGTGCTCCTCTCGCTCGGGTGGAGATCGCCGCCGCGTTGAGCGCGTTGGCGGAGAAACTGCCGGGTCTGCGGTTGGCCGAGGCTCCGCGGCGACGTCCGGAGTTCGTCATCCGCGGCTTGCGGGAGCTTCGGGTCACGGTGTGACCGTGTCCCGCCGTGATCCGGGGCGGATCTCGCGTGTTTGAGGGCCGATCTCGCGTGGCTGGAAGCGGAACTCGCGTGATTGAGGGGGCATCACGCGTGATTGGCGGGGCATCACGGGTCATGGGGTTACTCCGGTGAACAGGTCGTCTTCGAGGTGGGGGCCTGGGGTGGGGTGGGCCAGGTGGTAGTCCTCGTAGGGCCAGGCCTGGCGCTCGATTTCGCGTGAGTGGGCGAAGAACGGGTGGGCCGGGTCGACCTGGGTTTCGTGGGCCAGGAGGGCTCTGTCGCGGGTGGCGAAGTAGGACTCGCAGCGGACTCGGGTGGTGACCTTCAGGGTTTCTTCGGTCGGGAGTTCGGCGAGGACTGGGCCCATCGCTGACTCGAGGCCGGCGGCCAGGGTGGCGTCGTGGAGGGTTTGGAACCAGGCTCGGCTCAGGACCGCTTGGTAGTAGAGCTTTTGTGGTTGCCACGGTTTGCCGGTGCCCGGGTAGCGGGCGTTGTGGGGGGGCGCCGGCTAACCCCCCCCCCGCCCCCCCT
>NZ_JBFACT010000065.1:0-52694 GCF_040640995.1 Amycolatopsis sp. NPDC021455
GCCCCGCGCTGTCCGGCCGGGGGGGCCTGGGGCCCGCCCGGGACCCGGCGGGCGGGCCTGGCGGGACAGACCGCCGCCGGTGCTGCGGTGGCGTGGTGGAGCCCGGGCCGGGCGGCGGCTGCGCGGCACCGCCCGGCCCGGGGTGTCGGATCACTGCACCGGCGGGTAGGCGTTCTGGACCAGCTGCTCGAACTGGGTCTCGAACCACTTGCCGGACAGCGGGGCGTTCGGCAGGGCGCCGGTGAGGTTGCCACCGTTGGCCTGCTGGCTGCCGTGGAAGGTCGGGTCGCACATCGGGTCGGCGCCCTTGCCCTCGTCGTTCGGGATCTGCTGGCTCGCGCCGTCGGACTCACCCGGCGGCTTGATCCAGACGTAGGCGTCGAAGTGCGCCGCGGGGGACGCCGTGGGCCGCACGCCCAGCCCCGCACCGCTCTGGTTGCACCAGTTGCCGCGGTGCAGCCGCCGGTCGATCCGGCCCGAGTTCACGTAGGTGTCCACAGTGGAGCCCGACGCCCCGCTGGGCCGGGCCGCGCCGCCCCAGCCGTTGCGCGAGGTGTCGATCAGCATGCCGATACCGCTCGGCAGGCCCGCGGAGACGAACGCGCTGTACATCGCGCTGGCGAAGGGAACCTCGGCGAAGTACGGGTTGTACTGGTAGAACGTCGCCGACTTCAGCGGCTGCCCGCCGACGTTCAGGTTCGGGTCCGGCAGGTACGGCTCGGTCAGCGGGGTGTAGTTCGCGGTGTCGCTGATGAAGCCGTCGATGCTGTTCACCCCGGCCGTCGTCCCCTGCAGCACCTGCTTGACCAGGTTGACGAACGGCTGGAAGTTGCTGTCCCAGCCCAGCCACGCCGAGTGCGCGATGTCCAGGTAGTTGTAGACGTTGGAGATCGCGTGCAGCTTGTTCAGCGCGTACTGGATGCCCTGGGTGTACGCCCCGCTGGACTGCGCTTCCGCGCACTTGGCCGTCGAGGTGTTGGTGATCAGGTTGGGCAGCGAGTCCGGCTCGACGACCGCCACGATCCGCAGCGGCGCGTACTTCGCGTCCGAAAGGATCGAAGCGATCGGGTCGATGTACTCGCTCTTGTACCGGGCCAGGCCGTTCTGGGCGACCTGCAGCTCACCGTTGGACGCCAGCGCCGCGCAGTCGCGGTTGGGCAGGTCGTAGACGACGATCTGGATCGTCACCGGCGTGCCGCCGCTCGCCTGGCTCAACGCCGCGTCCAGGTGCCCGCGCAGGCCCCGCGAATCCGCCGTGCCGGCGATCGCCGCGATCCGGTCCAGCCAGACCGCGGTCGAGGTGTTGGCCACCTTGGCCATCTGCGCACCCAGCGTGCCGCCCTTCGCCGCGGCCGCCGCGCTCACCTCACCAGACCAGTCCGGGTTCACGTACCCCTTGGCGCCCGCGTACGGGTTCTCCACGTGGGTCCCCGGCTGGGTCGGGGTCGTCGTGGTCGTGGGGCCCGTCGGCGTCGTCGTGGTCGTGCTCGTGGGGCCGGTCGGCGTGGTGGAGGTCGTCGGCGTCGTCGGGGTGGTGGTCGGGCCGCCCACCGTGCCGTCGCAGTGGACGCCGTTGAGCGAGAACGACGCCGGGATGGCGTTCGTGCCCGAGTACGAGCCGTTGAAGCCGAAGTTCGCCGTCGCGTTCGTGCCGAGCGTCCCGCCCCACGACGGGTTCTTCGCGCTCACGTGCTTGGCGCTCTGACTGAACACGGCACTCCAGCCCTGCTGGACCTGCTGGTTGCCGCCGAAGTCCCATTCGACGTTCCACGACGAGACGCTGTCGCCGAGGTTGGTCACCGCGATGTTCGCGGTGAACCCGGTGTCCCACTGGTTGACCGTGTAGGTCACCTTGCAACCGGCCGCGGCGCCGGCGGGACCGCCGCCGGCCACCAGGAGCCCCGAGACGACCGCCGCGGCCGTCACCGAGGAGGCCACGGCGAGCCGGGCCTTCCTCTTCGGGGACCAGAATTCACTCCTCATCGAGTGCGCTCCTTAGTCTTTCGGTGGGTGGAGTCTCTTTCGGTGGGTGGGTCAGGTGGTGCACGCGGTCGCCCCGACGGCGAACCCGCTGGGCGTGCCGGTCGCCGGACCGGTCGCCTGGATGCCGATCGACACCGAAGCGCCGCCGGCCAGGTCGGGCGCCCAGGTGGGGGCCTTGGCGCTCGCCTGCTGCCCGGTCTGCGAGACCGTCGCGTTCCAGCCGCCGGTGATCTGCGTGCCGGCGGGCACCGTCCAGCCGAGCGCCCAGTTCTTCAGCGCCGAACCGCCCGTGTTCTTCAGGGTCACCGTCGCGATGAACCCGCCCTGCCACGTGTTGTCGACGTGGTAGGAGACCGCGCAGCTCACCGGGGGCGGCGGGTCGCCGGGGCCGCCGCCCGATCCCACGGGCGGGATCAGGTACGGCTGCAGGATCGCCTGCTTGGCCTGGTTGACCGTGGTCCAGTCGTCGTTGAGGATGCCGCCGGTGTCCCCCGAGTTCGGGTTCCACGACCAGTAGGTGAAGCTCATCCCGGTCGGGCCGGTGCCGGTGTAGCGCATCAGCTCCTGCAGCCACGTCTTGTCCCGCGGGTCGGCGAGCGTCGTGCCGAACTCGCCGAGCAGCACCGGAGCGATGTTCTGCTTCTGCAGGTACCCGAAGAAGTGGTCCCACAGCGCGGGCATGTTCGCCGGGAACGCGGGGTCGGAGAACCACTTCTGGGCGAACACCGACGTCGCGTACTCGTGCGCCGAGTACACCAGCTTGTCCGGTTTGGACAGTCGCACCGGGAACTGCTTCGCTCCCGACAGGTTGCCGCCCCACCAGCCGCACTGCGGGTCGCCGGTGCCGCTGACGCAGTCGACGCCCTCGACGACGATCAGCCAGTCCGGGTTCGCCGCGAGCACGGCGTTCCCGGCCCGCTCGGCGGCGAGCCGCCAGTCGGTCGCGGTGTCGCCGCAGCCCCAGCAGGCCCCGCCGCCGCCCTGGATCGAGTGCGGCTCGTTGTGCAGGTCCGCGCCGATCACCGTGGTGTTGCCCTTGTAGTGCTGGGCCAGCATCGTCCAGTCGGAGATCCAGCGGCTTTCCGAGTACGCGCTGGTGTACCAGAGCGGGGACTGCGCGCCGGAGTCCGGCCGGTGCCGGTCCAGGAGCACGCGCATGCCCTTGGTGCCGGCGTAGGCGACGATCTTGTCCAGCACCTGCAACCCGGACAGGCCCTGCAAGTCCGGGTTCTGCACCTGGTCGATGCTGACCGGCTTGGACCCGGGGTCGAACAGCTGGTTCGAGTACGGCAGCCGCAGCGTGTTGTACCCGAGCCCGGCCATCTGGTCGAGCATGTCCTTGTAGTTGCGGCTCCACAGGCCGTGCGGCGAGTAGTTGGCCGTCTCGGCACCGAACCAGTTGATCCCGGTCATCCGGACCGGCGCGCCGGTCGCGTCGACCAGCTGGGAACCGGCGGCGTGCCAGAACCCGGTGCCGGTGCCGGCTGCTGCGGAGCTTTCACGTGAAAGCTCCGTCCCCAGGCCCGAGCTTTCACGTGAAAGCTCGGGGGTGGGGGCCGCGGCGGCCGGGGACGCCGTGAGAACGGCGCCCCCGGCCAGTGCGGCGACCACCAAAGCGAGCAGTCGCTTCATCGAGTGCCTCTCAACCGAACAGGGCGACGTGCGCGGCGAACGCCGTGGCGATCTCCGACTGCGCCCAGAACCGGTGGTAGGTGAACGTCGGCGCGGCGCCGCCGTTCAGATAGGACTGGACCTTCGGCCAGTCGGGATCGTTCTTGTAGAACGACCGGATCGACAGGAACGTCGAGCTGGAGTTGATCGTGTCGCCGTTCGGCATCTTGCCCGTCCAGCCCGAGGGCACGTACAGCCCCTGGTCCGTGGTGGCGTTGTAGGTGTCGTCGAACCGGTCGTAGTCCTTCCGGGTCTCCGGCACCGCGATGCCCTTGGCGTCGGTGTTCGCCGACAGGGCGTTCAGCAGCTGCTCCCCGACCGTCTTCGCCTGGGCGTTGCTCGACCCGGACGCGTAGTAGAGCAGCGTCTTGGCGAGCGAGGCCGCGACCCCGACGTCCTGGCTGTAGTTCTTCACCGAGACGTGCAGGCCGGTGTTCGCCCCCGGGCTGGTGGCGTTCCAGGTGTCCGGCGCACCGCTCCAGGTCAGGTCGGACGGGATCTGGAAGCTCCCGCCGGTCCCGATGGTGGTCTGCGCGATGGCCCACGGGACCCACTTGTCGAGGATCTTCTTCGCCCGGGCGTCGCCGGTCGCCTGGTAGTACTCGGCGATCCGCTCCATGCCCCAGGTCTGGAAGCCGAACCACTGGTTGCTCGGCGGGTCGTGCCAGACCGGCTGCCAGTCGTAGAACATCCCGTAGAACGTCGGCGTGCCCGCCGGCGGGGTACCGTACTGGCCGTCCCAGCTGTTGGTCGCGCCGCCGGCGAGACCGCCTTCGGACGACTGCAGCCACTGCAGGAACTCCATCTGCCGCCCCAGGCTGGTCGCCCAGTCGGTCGCACCGGTCGCCGAAGTGACCTTCAGCCCCGGGTCGGCCGACAGCGCGTACGCGGCCAGCGGGTTCTGGTAACCCTGGTGCGCCGCACCGTCACCGATGCGCCAGGCCCAGGAGCTGGACGGGTCGGCCGAACCGCCCCAGGCGTAGTACCACGAGATCAGGTAGTGCTCGCTGTCCTTGCCGGTCCCGGCCGGGCAGCTCGACGCGCCGACGCAGTTGCCGATCTTCTTGTAGTACTTGTCGAACAGCGAGTACCGCAGGTAGTCGCCCATCTTCGACGCCTTCTTCAGCACGGCGGCGATGTCGGCGCTCTTGCCCTGTGCCTGCGCCCACTTCTCGGCCTGGAAGGCCACCTGGACAACCCGGGCATCCGCGTCCGGTGCGTCGGTGTACTTCCACTGCTTGGCATACGACGAGTCACCGGTGAACAGGTCGAGGTACCCGTTCTTGCCACCGAACTTCAGCATGTCGCAGCTGGGCTGGGTGACCGTCTCCCACACCGACTCCTGCGAACCGCGCTGGAAGGTGTTGATGAACGCCGGGGCGGTGTTCGTGCCGTCCTCGCAGTGGCCGAACTTGTAGATATTGTCCACGTCGAGCAGCCAGTGCATGCCGTAGACGTCCGGCGAACCGTAGGCCGCCTTGAGCTCCGCCGCGATCGGGTCGGCCCCGACCGACACGCCGGACTGCAGCTGCGACGGGTAGGACTTCGGGCTCGGGTACTCCGCCGCGTACGTCGCCGGCTTGCTCGCGTTGTACCCGGAGTTGCCCGGCTGGTCGGCCGCCGACGGGATGGCATAGGTCTCGATCGAGGTCCACGCCTGGTTGAACGGGGCCCAGTCCCCGGTGACCCGGCCGTAGGACGCTTCCAGCCAGAGGTAGTAGCTGAACGCCTCCGACGTCGTCTCGTGCCCGTGGTCCGGCGCCTCGACGATCAGCGTCTCGATCGAGTGGTAGGGCACCAGGATGTTGCCGAACTTGCGGAAGTAGCCGTTGTTCGGGTCCTTGATCTTGTTGTACTGCGTCAGGAACGCGAGCTGGTAGTCCGAAGTGGACGACGAGATCTCGTTCACCGTCACCGTCGCCGCGGTGTACCCGCTGCTGCTCGCGGTGAAGGTCGCGCTGCCCAGCGCTCCCCCGTTGTCGGCGCTGGTGACCGTGACGTTCTGCGGGGTGTTCCAGTTCGCCGTCGTGAACGTCAGGCTCGCCGGGGCGGCCGTCAGGTCCGTGCTCCCGGCTGTCCGCGCGACGGCGACGGTGACCGGAGCCGTCGGGGCACCGGCGAGGGAGACGGCGAACGTCGTCGTGCCGCCCTGCTTGACCTGCGCGGTCGCCGGGCTCGCGACAATCGTCGGCCCGGACAGCACCTTCACGCTCACCGGGCTCGACGTCGTGCTCGCGCCCTTGTTGTCGTAGGCCTTCGCCGTGATCGAGTAGGTTCCGGCCGGGACGTTGCCCCAGCTGCCCTCGAACGGCGCCGCCGTGTCCGTGGCCAGCAGCGTGTCACCGGCGTAGAACTCGACCTTGCTCACCGTGCCGTCGCTGTCCGCCGCCGTGGCGGCCAGCGGAATCGTCGCCGGGGCGTAGTAGGTGCCGGTTGAACTCGGCGAGGTCAGCGTGACCGTCGGCGCCTTGTTCGCGCCGGTGCACGCCGTACCGTTCACCGAGAAGTCCGTGGGCGGGCGGTTCGCCGAGCCCTTCGAGCCGTTGAAGCCGAACGACGTGCTCGCCCCGGTGTCGAGGTGACCGTTGTAGGACATGTTCGTCGCGGTGACCGCGGACCCGGACTGGGCGAACGTGGCGCTCCAGCCCTGCTGGACCTTCTGGCCGTCGAGGAACGTCCAGCCGACCTTCCAGCTGTCGAACGGCGCGCCGTCGTTGCGCAACGAGACGTTCGCGGTGAACCCGGTGTCCCAGTCGCTGGTGGTGTAGGTGACGGAACAGGCGATGTCGGCGCCGAGCGCCGGGGGTGGGGCGACCACCGCGCCCGTGACCGCCAGCACGGCCGAGGCCAGTGCCAGCGCACGCGCGCGCTTTCGAGGAGAGGAACGCATGGCTGCGGAACTCCTTTGTCCGTAGGGAGCCAGCGATCTGGGAGCGCTTCCAGGCGCAGACGGTAGCCAGCCGGAAACCTGGATGTAAAGAATCGAGTCAGAAGGACACCGCGGGACCGGATGTCACATCTGCGCGTCCGGCGAACACCGACGCACTGAACGCTCCTGAACAGCCCGCATCGATAGTGGGCTCATCACCCGTTTGGCGCAGTCAGGCAGTGACACTGGGTTGCCTGAAACGTTATTTAGCGCCGAACGTGTACACCTGGGCGGTTAGGCTCCCACCGAGCGGGCAATGCCGGCCGGCCGAGCACACGCGGAGTTCATCGCGACCGGAGAAACCGGCACGCACCCAGCCGGACGCCACGCGTGTCCGGATGGACGACACGCGTGTCCGGCCGGACACCGGGGTCAGCTCGAGGCGCGGACCGCCAGGGAGACCGGGAGAATCTGCTGCCGCGGCTTCAGGTTCTGGTCGGCCAGCAGCTGCATCATGGTCTCGACCATCGCGTGGACCTGCTCGCGCGGGTCCTGGTGCACCGACGTCAGGGGCGGGTTCATGGCCGGGGCGAGGGTCGCGTTGTCGTCGAAGCTGACCACGGCGACGTCGTCCGGGATGCGGCGGCCCGCCGCGTCGAGGGTGCGCAGCGCCCCCACCGCCATCATGTCGCTGGCGACGAACACCGCGTCGAGGTCCGGGCGCCTGGCCAGCAGCGCGGACATCGCGTTCGCTCCGCCGGACAGCGTGAAGTCGGCCTCTTCGGCCAGGTCGGCGGGGTCGAGCCCGGCGTCGAGGAGGGTCTTGCGCCAGCCGGCGAGCCGGTCGATCGGGGCGCTCTGGTCCAGCGGGCCCGCGATCGTGGCGATCCGCCGCCGCCCGGCCGCGACCAGGTGCTCGACCGCCAGCCGGGCGCCGCCCTCGTTGTCGAAGTCGACGACGTGCACGCCGCGCCGGATGCCGGCCGCCTGCCCGCCGAACACCACCGGGATCCGCAGCAGGCGCAGCGCCTTGGGCAGCGGGTCGGCCCGGTGCGGCGCGAAGACCAGCGCGCCGTCGACGTGCCCGCCCTCGAGGAACCGCACGGTCTTGCTCAGGTCCTCGCGGGTGTCGCTGAAGATCAGGACCATCTGGCGGCCGACGTCGGCCAGCTCCCGGTAGCCGGCCTTCATGACGGCGGTGCGGTAGTGGTCGAGCAGCAGGTCCTCCGGCTCCGACAGCACCAGCGCGATCGCCCCGGTGCGCCGCGTGACCAGCGACCGCGCCGCCTGGTTCGGGGAATAGCCCAGGTCACGGGCCGCGGCCAGCACCTTCTCGCGCGCCGCCGCGCTGACGTACGCGTCGTCGTTCAACGCGCGTGACGCCGTCGACCGCGACACGCCGGCGAACGCCGCGACGTCTTCCAGCGTCGGCCGTTCTTCATCCCCTGCTCGAGGCCCCACGGCACCGCCCTCGCTCACCCACAACCACCCGGACGTCGACAGCTTAACGGTCACGCAGGGCGATGTCCGGGAGCGCTCCTCGCAGGAAACGCTCCGGTTACGACCCCTTGACACCGGTGAGCACCCCCAGCAGACTCTGCCACACCTGGGAGCGCTCCCAGATCGGCTCCCAGCAGTGAGAGCGCTCATTCCCGTCAACAAGGTGGTTGGACACGTGAGAACGATCCGGAACGGCCTGGTCCTGGCACTGGGTATCACGATGACGGCGCTCGGCGCCTCGGCCTGCAGCGGGGGCGGTGAGCAGACCCAGCCGGCGGCGGCGAACCCGAACGAGCACGTCGAACTGACGCTGGCCACGTTCACCGAGTTCGGCTACGAGGCCCTCATCCCGGAGTACGAGCGACTGCACCCCAACATCAAGATCACCCACCGCAAGACCGGTCAGGGCGGGCCCTACCACCAGGAGCTCACCACCAAGCTGGCCGCCGGTTCGGGCCTCGCCGACGTCACGGCGCTGGAAGAGGGACACCTGTCCGACTTCCTCGACAAGGGCTCGAAGTTCAACGACCTGAGCAAGATCGGGCCGGCCGACGCCTCCCCCGACCGCTGGCTCAGCTGGAAGTACGACGCCGCCAAGACCAAGGACGGCAAGGTCATCGGCTACGGCACCGACATCGGCCCGCTCGCCATGTGCTACCGCAAGGACATGTTCCAGAACGCCGGCCTGCCCACCGACCCCGAGGCCGTCAAGCCGCTGTTCGCCACCTGGGACAGCTACTTCCAGGCCGGGGCCGACTACGTGAAGAAGACCGGCGGCAAGGCCTGGTTCGACTCGGCCGCGCAGAACTTCAACGCCATGGTCAACCAGCTCCCCGAGGGCTACATCTCCAACGACGACAAGCTCGCCGTCGAGAGCAACCAGGGCATCAAGGACGCCTGGACCAAGGTCACCGACGCGGTCGCCAAGGGCGAGTCCGCCAAGCTCACGGCGTTCAGCCCCGAGTGGAACACCGGCTTCAAGCAGGGCGCGTTCGCCACGAAGGTGTGCCCGTCGTGGATGCTCGGCGTGATCAAGGAGCAGGCGGGCCCGGAGAACTCCGGCAAGTGGGCGGTCACCGCGGCGTTCCCGGGCGGCGGCGGCAACTGGGGCGGGTCGTACCTGACCGTGCCGACGCAGTCGAAGCACCCGAAGGAAGCGGCCGAGCTCGCGGCGTGGCTGACCGCGCCGGAGCAGCAGATCAAGGCGTTCCAGGCCAAGGGCAACTTCCCCAGCCAGGTCAAGGCGCTGACCGACCCGGCCCTGCTGAGCCAGACCGACGCGTACTTCGGCGGCGCCAAGATCGGCGAGCTGTTCGCCGAGCAGGCCAAGAAGGTCCAGAAGCCGCAGTACAAGGGTCCCGGCGACGGCCAGATCCAGGAGAACGCGTCGAGCCCGGCCCTCAAGGCGGTCGAACAGGGCAAGTCGGCCGCGGACGGCTGGAACCAGATGGTCGAAGCCGCGAAGAAGATCACGCGCTGAACCGATGACCGTCATCGACAAGGTCGCGCCAGAAGGGAGTAAGGCCGGGGAGCGAGTGTCTCCCCGGCCCACCTTCCGTCACCGGTTGAGCCGGTGGGACGTCAAGGTTTCGCCGTACCTGTACATCGCGCCGTTCTTCATCGTCTTCGGGATCGTCGGCCTGTTCCCGCTGCTCTACACCGCGTACGTCTCGCTGTTCAAGTGGAAGGCCGGGGGCGACGACCCGGACTTCATCGGTCTCGACAACTACAAGGACCTGTTCGCCGACACCCAGTTCTGGAACGCGCTGGGCAACACGGTCAGCATCTTCCTGCTCTCCAGCGTCCCGCAGATCATCATCGCGGTGCTGCTGGCCGCCCTGCTCGGCGCCCGGCTGCGCGGGGCGACCGGCTGGCGGGTGGGCATCCTGCTCCCGTACGCGGCCAGCCTCGTCTCGATCGGGATCATCTTCGCCAACCTGTTCGGCCCGCAGTACGGGCTGATCAACGGCGTGCTGCAGACCATCGGGCTGGACCCGGTGGACTGGCAGGCCAACCGGTTCGCCAGCCACATCGCGATCGCGACCATGGTGAACTGGCGCTGGACCGGGTACAACGCGCTGATCGTGCTGGCGGCGATGCAGGCCATCCCGAAGGAGCTGCACGAGGCAGCGCTGATCGACGGCGCGGGGCTGTGGCGCCGGTTCTTCAACGTCACGCTGCCCCTGCTGAAGCCGACGCTGGTCTTCGTCACCATCACTTCGACGATCGGCGGCCTGCAGATCTTCACCGAGCCCAAGCTGTTCGACGCCATGCCGGGGTCGAACAACGGCGGCTCGACCAACCAGTTCCAGACCGTGACGCTGTACCTGTACCAGATGGCGTTCGAGAACTCGAGCCTCGGCTACGCCTCGGCGATCGCGTGGGTGCTGTTCCTGGTCATCGTGCTCATCGCGCTGGTGAACTTCTTCATCACCGGCCGGATCGCGCACAACCCGGCGGTGAAGGTGAAGAAGAAATGACGACAATCCAAGGCGGGCTGCGCAGGAGCGTCGCCACCCTCGGCAAGCCGCGCAAGGCCACCTACGTCGTGCTGGCGATCTTCGTGCTCGGTTCGCTGTTCCCGTTCTACTGGTCGTTCCTGGTGGCCAGCCGCGACAACGGGATGCTCACCGAGCGCATCCCGCCGTTCATACCCGGCGGGAACTTCTTCGCGAACGCCCAGCGCGTGTTCGACACCGTGCCGTTCTGGAAAGCACTCGCCAACAGCGTCATCGTGTCCGGGACGGTCACCCTGACCACGGTGCTGTTCTCGTCGCTGGCCGGGTTCGCCTTCGCCAAGCTGCGGTTCCGCGGGCGGAACGGGCTGTTCGTGTTCATCGTCGTCACGCTCGCGGTGCCGACCCAGCTCGGCATCATCCCGTTGTTCATCGCGATGTCGGAGCTGGGCTGGGCCGGTCACCTCGAGTCGGTGATCGTGCCCAACCTGGTCACCGCGTTCGGCGTGTTCTGGATGCGGCAGTACACAGTGGACGCTCTGCCGTACGAGCTCATCGAGGCCGCGCGCGTCGACGGCTGCAGCATGATCCGGATCTTCTGGAACGTCTGCCTGCCCGCGGTGCGCCCGGCCGCGGCGATCCTCGCGATGTTCACGTTCATGATGTCGTGGAACGACTTCCTGTGGCCGCTCGTCGTGCTGGACGCCGGCAACCCCACCGTCCAGGTGGCCCTGGAAAAGCTGCAGAGCGGCTACTACATCGACTATTCGCTCGTCCTGGCCGGCACGACCCTGGCCACCATCCCCATCCTCATCGTCTTCGTCCTCCTCGGCCGCCAGATCGTGGCCGGGATCATGCAAGGTGCCGTGAAAGGGTGAACATGTCCGTACATCCCGACAGCGTTCGGGCGGAGACCGCGTTGATGTTCCCGCCTGGCTTCGTCTGGGGCGCCGCCACCGCGTCGTTCCAGGTGGAAGGAGCCACGACGGCCGACGGGCGCACCGACTCGGTCTGGGACGTCTTCGCCCGCCGCCCGGGCGCGGTCCGGGGCGGCGACAACGGCGAACCGGCCGCCGACCACTACCGGCGGTACTCCGAGGACGTCGGCCTGATGCGCCGGCTCGGTCTCGGGGCCTACCGGTTCTCGCTGGCGTGGCCGCGGGTGCGGCCGGACGGCGGCGAGCCGAACGCCGCCGGGCTCGCCTTCTACGACCGGCTGGTCGACTGCCTGCTCGAGGCCGGGATCCAGCCGTGGGCGACGCTCTACCACTGGGACCTGCCGCAGGCGCTGGAGGACAAGGGCGGCTGGACGTCGCGGGACACGGCATTCCGGTTCGCCGAGTACGCCGAGACCGCGCTGGAGCGCCTCGGCGACCGCGTCGCCAGCTGGTCGACGCTGAACGAGCCGTGGTGCGCGGCGATGCTGGGCTACGCGGGCGGCATCCACGCCCCCGGCCGCACCGACCACCCGGCGGCCGTGGCCGCCACGCACCACCTGCTGCTGGGCCACGGCCTGGCGATGGACATCATCCGGCGGCACGCCCCGGACGTCCCGGCGGGCATCACGCTGAACCTGTACCCGGTCGCCCCGCACGACCCCGCGGACGCCGGCGACGTCGACGCGGCCCGGCGGATCGACGGCCTGCAGAACCGGCTGTTCCTCGACCCGGTGCTGCGCGGCGGCTACCCGGACGACCTGGTCGCCGACCTCGCGCCGTTCGGGCTGGGCGAGGTGGTCCGGGACGGGGACGCGGCGATCATCGCGGCGCACGTCGACTGGCTCGGCGTGAACTACTACCGCGACTACCGCGTCGCGGGCCGCCCGGTGCCGGGCAGCGAGCCGGCGGGCCCGGAATGGGTCGGCGCGGGCGACGTCCACTTCGTCCCGGACCCGGCCGCCCCCCGCACCGACTCCGGCTGGGAGGTCCAGCCGGCCGGGCTGACCGAGTCGCTGCTGCAGGTCCACCGCGACTACCGGCCGGTGCCGCTGTACATCACGGAGAACGGCGCGGCCTACCCCGACGTCATCGGCGACGGCGGTGACATCGTCGACACCGACCGCGTCGCGTTCCTCGACTCCCACCTGCGGGCGGCGCACGACGCCATTCAGGAGGGCGTCGACCTGCGCGGGTACTTCTACTGGTCGCTGCTGGACAACTTCGAGTGGGCCGAGGGGTACGCGAAGCGGTTCGGCCTCGTCCACGTCGACTACGAGACGCAACGCCGCACGCCCAAGCGCAGCGCGCACTGGTACGCCCGGGTGATCGGCCTCAACGGCATCGGCTGAGTCTCAAGCGCCCCAATGTGGCGTTGGTTGCGTCCAACGCACCGAACGCCACATTGGGTGCGCTGGACGCACCGAACGCCACATTGGGGCGCTCGGGTGCCAGACTGGCCGGTATGGGACTGCGCAGCGAAGCCTGGTTCGACAACCCCGCCGACCCCGGCATGACCGCCCTCTACCTCGAGCGGTACATGAACTGGGGCCTCACCCGCGAGGAGCTGCAGTCCGGCAAGCCGATCATCGGGATCGCGCAGACCGGCTCCGACCTCACCCCCTGCAACCGGCACCACCTGCAGCTGGCCGACCGGACGCGCGAAGGCATCCGCGAGGCGGGTGGGATCGCCATCGAGTTCCCGGTGCACCCCATCCAGGAGACCGGCAAGCGCCCGACCGCCGCACTCGACCGCAACCTCGCCTACCTCGGCCTGGTCGAGACGCTCTACGGCTACCCGATCGACGGCGTCGTGCTCACCACCGGCTGCGACAAGACCACCCCGGCGTGCCTGATGGCCGCCGCGACCGTCGACATCCCGGCCATCGTGCTGTCCGGCGGCCCGATGCTCAACGGCTGGTACAACGGCGAGCGCACCGGGTCCGGCACGATCATCTGGAAGGCGCGGGAGCTGCTCGCCGCCGGCGAGATCGACGACGCCGGGTTCATGGAGCTCGTCGCGTCGTCCGCGCCGTCGCCGGGGCACTGCAACACCATGGGCACGGCGTCCACGATGAACGCGCTCGCCGAGGCGCTGGGGATGAGCCTGCCCGGCTGCGCGGCCATCCCGGCGCCGCACCGCGACCGGGCCCGGATGGCCTACCGCACCGGGCTGCGGATCGTCGAGCTGGTGCGGGAAGACCTCAAGCCGTCGGACATCCTGACGCGGGAGGCGTTCGAGAACGCCATCGTGGTGAGCTCCGCGATCGGCGGTTCGACCAACGCTCCCATCCACCTCGGGGCCATCGCCCGGCACATCGGCGTCGACCTGCCCTTGGCCGATTGGCAGCGGCTCGGGTACGAGGTGCCGCTACTGGTCGACCTGCAGCCCGCGGGCAAGTACCTCGGCGAGGAGTTCCACCGCGCGGGCGGTGTCCCGGCCGTGGTGCACGAGCTGATGCGCCACGGGCTGGTCCACGAGGACGCGCCCACGGTCAACGGCCGCACCCTCGGCGAGAACTGCCGCGACGCCGAAGCCGGCGACCGGGACGTCATCCGGACTTTTGAGACCGCGCTCGTGCCCGACGCCGGGTTCCTCGTGCTGCGCGGCAACCTCTTCGACGCGGCGATCATGAAGTCGAGCGTCATCTCGCCGGAGTTCCGGCGGCGTTATCTGGCCGGCGGTGTCTACGAGGGCACGGCGGTGGTGTTCGACGGGCCGGAGGACTACCACGCCCGCATCGACGACCCCGGCCTCGGCGTCGACGAGCACTCGCTGCTCGTGATGCGCGGCACCGGCCCGCTCGGCTACCCGGGGTCGGCGGAGGTGGTCAACATGCGGCCGCCGGCGGCGCTGATCAAGCGGGGCATCCACGAGCTGCCGTGCCTCGGCGACGGCCGCCAGTCGGGCACCTCCGGGTCGCCGTCGATCCTCAACGCCTCTCCGGAAGCCGCCGCGGGCGGCGGGCTCGCCGTGCTGCGGACCGGCGACCGCGTGCGGATCGACCTCACCGCCGGCACCGCGGACGTCCTGATCCCGGACGAGGAACTCGCGTTGCGGCACAAGGAACTCGCCGAGTCGGGTGGCTACCCGGTGCCCGAGTCCCAGACGCCGTGGCAGGAGATCCAGCGGTCGATGGTCGACCAGCTGTGCGACGGCATGGTGCTGCGCCCCGCCGTGGCGTACCAGCGGATCGCGAAGACGAAGGGAATTCCCCGCGACAACCACTGACTTTCCCGCTTCGGCGGGCCGGAAAACGGGTACCCACCGGGTTAGCCGAGGCGAGGAGGCCCCCATGCTCCCGGAGCGAGAACGCCACGCCCTGCGCGCGATCGAAGCGGAACTGCAAGCGAGCGATCCCGCGTTCGCCGCCGCCTTCAGCGGCCGCAAGCTGCGCTCCCCCAGGCGCTGGAACCTGCTGCTCGTGCTCTGCGACGTCACGGCGGCGGTGATGCTGGTCGTCGGCCTGTTCGCCCGTGACGCCTCGCTCGTGCTCTGGGGCACGGTGAGCGCGGGCGCCCTGGTGGCCTGGCACATCGCGCGCGCCGAGTCGGTCCGCGAGTCCACTGAGGACGGGACGACCCGGGCCACCGGCACCCCCTGAAACGCCGGACGCCGTACGGCCGCCCGTGGTGAGGACCGTGGGCGGCCGTACGGCGTTTCCGGTGGTGGGTCAGGTCAGTCGTAGGACAGCGCCTCGACCAGCTCGCCGGCGGTCGGGTTCGACAGTGCCCTGGCGACGTCGGCCTGCGCGACGATCCCGACGAGGTCGTGCCCGTCGATCACCGGCAGCCGGCGGACGCGGTGCTCGGACATGGTGCGCAGGATCTCCTGGGCGTCGTCGTCCGCGCCGATCGTCACGACCTCGCCCTGGGCGAGCTCGCCGACGTGGAGGGCGCGCGGGTCCTTGCCCTCGGCCAGGACCTTCACCACGATGTCACGGTCGGTGATCATGCCCTTGAGCCGGTTGTCCTCGCCGCAGATCGGCAGCGCGCCGACACCCTTCCGCGCCATGGTGACCGCGGCGTCGTGCACGGTGTCCGACTCCCGGGCGCAGGTCGCGTCCGACGTCATGATCTCACGTGCGGTGGTCATCGTGAACTCCTTTCGTCCTTGAGCCGTGTTCTGCGGCTACCCGGGCGCGGCAGGTTTACCCGTGGTCCGGGCGGGGAATTTCCCGGCACATGCCGGATTCACGCGGTGCCGAGCCGCCGGACACCACCGACCTCGACCGCCTGCGGTCGGCGGCGTCCGGTTGCCGAGGCTGCCCGCTCTACCAGGACGCGACCCAGACCGTCTTCGGCGAAGGCACGCCCGAGGCGAAGATCCTCGTCGTCGGCGAGCAGCCGGGCGACAAGGAGGACCTGGCGGGGGAGCCGTTCGTCGGCCCCGCCGGCAAGCTCCTCGACCGCGCCTTCGAGGAAGCCGGGTTCGACCGGCGGTCGTTGTACGTCACCAACGCCGTCAAGCACTTCAAGTTCAAGCGCGACGAGCGCGGCAAGCGCCGCATCCACCAGAAGCCGGGCCGGACCGAGGTCGTCGCGTGCCGCCCGTGGCTGCTGGCGGAGCTGCGCGCGGTGCGCCCGGACCTGGTGCTGCTGCTGGGCGCGACGGCCGCGCAGTCGTTGCTGGGCCCGAAGTTCCGGCTCACCGCGCACCGGGGCGAGCCGGTGGACGCACCCGACGACGTCGCCGAGCTGGTGCCGTCCGCGGTGGCGACGGTCCACCCGTCGGCGGTGCTGCGGGCGCCCGACCGGGACGAGGTCTACGCGGCCTTCGTCGCCGACCTGAAGGCCGCCTGCAAGACCCTCAAGTGAGCTGCTCCAGCGCCGCCTCGGCCGAGGCGGCGTGCTCGTCGAGGGCCCGCCACGGGTCTTCCTTGCGCGCCAGCCGCTGCTTCTCCTTCGCCAGGCTCCAGCCGTCGGGGTCCGCCTTGCCCAGCTCCCGCCAGTCCAGCGGCGTCGCGGCGGCCGCGCCGGGGCGGGCGCGCAGCGAGTATGGGCAGACGAACGTCTGCGCGTAGCCGTTGCGGTTGGCGTCCAGGAAGATCCGGTCGCCACGCTTGTCCTTGCGCTGGGCCGTCGTCAGGCGGTCCGGGTCGTCTTCCGCGACCCGGTCGGCGAGGGCGCGCGACAGCTCCAGCACCACTTCCGTGTCCGACTTCGCGTCCAGCGGCGCGAGCACGTGGAAGCCGCGGCCGCCGGTCGCCTGCACGAACGCCGTCAGCCCCACCCGCTCGTAGTGGTCGCGGATGCGCCGCGCGACCGCGCGCAGTTCCGCGACCGGGGTGCCCTCCGGCGGGTCGAGGTCCAGCACCAACCGGTCCGGGCACTCCGGAGCATCCACAGTGGACAACCAGACGTGGAACTCCACGGTCCCCTGGTTCGCCAGGTATTCCAGCGTTTTGGCGTCGTCGCACACGACGTACTGGTCGGTGCCGCCGCCGCGCCGGGGAACGCGCTCGACCCGGATCGAGTCCGGGAAGTGCTCCCCCGGGTGCTTCTGGAACCACCCCTGCTTGCCGATGCCGTCGGGGAAGCGCCGCAGCGTCAGCGGGCGCCCGCGCAGGTGCGGCAGCATGACGTCCGCGACGGCGCGGTAGTACTCGACGACGTCGCCCTTGGTCAGGCCGTCGTCGGGGTAGAACACCTTGTCCGGGTGAGAAGTCTTCACGCTCGCTCCCGTACGACGTCCGCGGCCTTCTTGTCCTCGCGCAGCCCGGCGAACCGCGGGTGCCGCAGCCGCCCGTCCCGCGTCCACTCGGAGAAACCGATCTGCGCCACCAGTTCCGGGCGCACCCAGTGCGCGCCGGGTTCCTTGACCGGCCCGGCGAACGGCGACCGCGGCGTCTCCCGCTCGCGCAGCCGCGCGTGCAGCGACGTCAGCAGCTTCTCGTCGAACCCGGTGCCGACCTTGCCCGCGTACTTCAGCCTGCCGTCTTCGTGGTAACCGAGCAGGAGCGCGCCGAAGCCGTGCCGCGCGCCCTGCGGGTCCGTGAAGCCGCCGATGACGAGTTCCTGGCCCTGCGCGCACTTGAACTTCAGCCAGTCGGGTGACCGCCCGGGGTGGTACGGCGCGTCGGCCCGCTTGGCGATGACGCCTTCCCACCCGCGGCGGCAGGCTTCCGCGAAGAACTTCTCGCCTTGGGCGTTCCGGTGCGCGGACAGCCGCAGCGGGTCCTCGAAGTCGAACGCGTCCCGCAGCAACGCCTTCCGCTGCCGCAGCGGCAGCCCGGTCGTGTCCTGGCCGTCGTAGTACAGCAGGTCGAACAGGTAGTAGTAGACGCGCACGCCGGTCGCGCGGGCGCGTTCCGGGTCGCTCACGTGGATCCGGGGCTGCAACGCCGCGAAGCTGGTGTGGGCGCCGTCGAACGCGACGATCTCACCGTCCGCGACGAACCGCCGCCCGCCCCGGGCGGCGAGCGCCTCGACGATCTCCGGGTAGGCGTTGTCCATCACCTTCCGGTTGCGCGAGTACAGCGTCGGCGGGCCGGCGTCGCGCACGCAGATCGCGCGGACGCCGTCCAGCTTGCGCTCGAAGATCCAGTCCGCGTCCGAGAACCGGCGGTCGGTGAGCGTGGCCAGGGCCGGCTCGCGCCAGCCGGGGGCGCTCACGACGCCTTCAGCGCCTTCTCGAGTTCCGCACGCGTCATCTTCGACCGGCCTTTCACGCCCTGCTCACGGGCGAGCTTGTCCAGATCGGACTTCGACAGCTCGGAAAGCTCGTCCTGTTTCTGCTTCTTCGCGGCCTTCTTCTTCGGCTCCTTGCCCCCGCTCTTGCGGTTCTTGACGCTGCGTGACAGCGCCTCGAAGAGGTCGACGACGTCGGCCGAGGGCTCCGGCTCCTCTTCGTGGGTGATCTCCTTGCCCGCCTCCTTGGCCTTGATCAGCTCTTCGACGCGCTCGGAGTACTCGTCGCGGTAGTCCTCGGGCTTCCACGGCGCGGTCATCTCGTCGACCAGCGCCATGGCCATGTCCAGCTCCTTGGGCCGCGGCTTCGGCAGCTGCGGGAGCTTGCCCATGACGTCCTTGGGCTTGCGCAGGTCCGCGACGAAGTGCAGCGTGTTGAGCACCATGACGTCTTGCCCGGCGCGAACGGCCGCGAGGTACTCCTTGCCGCGCAGCACGAACTTGGCGACGCCGGCCTTCTCGCTGCGGTCCATCGCCTGCAGCAGCAGGCCGTAGGCCTTGGCGAAGTCCTCCTTCGCCGGCTTGAGCCAGTACGTCTTGTCGAAGAACCACGGGTCGATCTCGTCGAGCTCGACGAACTGCTCGATGTCGATCCGGCGGGACCGCTCGGGCGCGATCTCGTCCAGCTCGTCCGGTTCGACGAGCACGTGGTCCCCGCCGCCGAGGTCGTAGCCCTTGACGATCTCGTCCTGGGTCACCTCGTCGCCGGTCCGCTCGTTGACCTTGCGGTTGCGGATCCGGTCCGACGTCCCGCGTTCGAACTGGTGGAAGTGGATCGTGTGGTCCGCCACCGCCGGGTACAGCTCCACCGGAACGGTGACCAGCCCCAGGCTCAGCGCACCGCTCCACACCGGTCGGGCCATGCCGGGCTCCTCAGGCGACGTCGCTGGCGCGCCGGCCGGCCGAGTGCAGGCCCAGCATGTCCAGCAGCCGCGCGCAGTCCTCGGGGTCCTTGGCCCGCGCCGCGACGGCCAGCGCCGCCTTGTGCCGGGTGCGTTCCAGCTCCGGTGAGTCCCCGCCGTCGGCGAGCAGGTCCGCCACCGGCCGCAGGTCGTTCCGCTTGTCTCGCATCTTGACTCCCCTCGGGCAGGTCCCCGGTACTCCTTCGCCGACGGATTACCCCGGATCACCCCGAGCGACACGGAAGTGACCGAAGATGATCCACGCTAGGCCGAACGAGTGAATTCGGCTGGTACCGGCCCTGAAGGCGGGCAAGGTGGTGAGACCCACGTCACACCAGGAGGCCGGATGGGCGCCCAGCTCCGCATCAGCCGCGAGGAAGGGGCACTGCCCTGCGAGGTCTGCGGGTTCCGGACGCTGCACGTGGCCCAAGTCGTCGCCGACGACGGGACCGTGCTCGGCCGCACCCTGGTCTGCACGACCTGCCAGCTCGCCCGGCAGCGCCCGGACCCGGCGGCCACCGAAGCGGAGGCCCCGCCGGACGAGGTCCCGACCGCCTGACGCCGGCTCAGCGGCGATCCGATGTCGTGAACGACTCGTTCAGGACGTCCGACGACAGGAACGAGTCGTTCAAGACGTCGCGGATCCGTCCCCGAGGAGGACGGGCGTCACGCGGTGGTCGCGACCGCCGCCACGAACTCCGCCGCCACCTCGTGGAGCTTGCGGTTGCCGTCCTGAGAGCGCTTCACCAGGCGCTGGAACGCCTCTTCGGCCGTGATGCGGTGCGCGGCCATCAGGATCCCCTTGGCCTGGTCGATCACCGCGCGGGTCTCCAGCGCCCGGTTGAGCTGGTCGACCAGCTCGCGCGCCGCGAAGTACCGCCGGGCGCTGCGCAGGCCGATCACCACCGTCGCGGTGTACAGCTCGAGGATCTTCGTCCCCAGCTCGCTGAACCCGTGTTCGCCGAACCCGAAGAGGTTCACCGCGCCGGACATGTCCTCGTCCACCGTCAGCGGCGCGGCGAGGAAACTGGCGACGCCCAGTTGCCCGGCCGCCGACACGAACTGCGGCCACAGGTCCCCCACCGCGCCGACGCCGACCCGGACCGGCTGCCCGGTCTCGGCGGCCCGCAGGCACGGGCCGTCCCCGATCCGGTACTGCTCGCGGTCGAAGTTCACCGCCCGCTGGTCGGTGCTGGCGACCGTCTCCGGCACGCCGTCGCGCACCAGGGTGATGCTCGCCATGTCGGCCCCCGGCACCACCTGCACCGCGTGGTCGCAGACCGCCTGAAGCATCTGGCCGAGGTCGAGCTCGGTGTCCAGCATCGCGGTCAGCGACTCCATCGCGACCGTGACTTCGTCCAGCCGTGCGGTGAGCTGCTCGTGGCCGCCCGTCATCCTGGTGACGCCCCTCATTCTTCTGCTGGGGGCGCTGGAGGACCAGGGAGGACCCGGGCGCGCGCCACTAGTGGGCCGCTAGCGCTTTAACGGGTCCAGCGCGAGGTTACTGCATCCCGTCCGCCCCGGGCACGAGCGGTCACCGCTGCGGCGCGCCGCACGCCCATTCGGAGCAACGCCGGTTGCGGGCCCTCACCGCGCGATTAGGCTCGGGTGACGGTTCAACCAGCAGCCGACCCCCTCGAGAGCGCGGCAGCCCGGCCGCGCGCCACCCAGGACGGCGGCGAACCGACATGAACCTTCCCCGAGCCCGGCACCCGGGCCTCCGGCTGCGCACGACGTGGCCCGCTCCGCACGCGGTCCTGGTCACCGCGCGCGGTGACCTCGACAGCGCGACGGCGGACGACCTGGCCGCACTGCTTTCCGACCGCCTGTGGGCGACGCCGGACCAGCTGACCGTCGATCTGTCCGAAGTGGACTTCCTGGGCGTGGCCGGCGTCCGCGTGCTGCTGCACGCGGCACTGCAGGCCGAGCAGAGCGGCACGGCTCTGCTCGTGGTCACCGGGACGAACCCGACGGTCCGGCGTGCTCTTCGCGTGACGGGAGCGGATCGGCGGCTCGCCCGGCCCGAGCCCGCGCCCGCTTAGACCGCACGTACCGCTCCTCCAGCAGCCGCTCCACGACCTCCGGGTGGTGCAGCTCGAACGCCGGCCGCTCCGAGCGGATCCGCGGCAGGTCGAGGAAGTTGTGCCGGGGCGGCGGGCAGGTGGTGGCCCACTCGAGGGAGTTGCCGAACCCCCACGGGTCGTCGACCAGCACCTGCTCGCCGTAGCGGTAGCTCTTGACGACGTTCCAGATGAACGGCAGCGTCGACGCGCCGAGGATGAACGCGCCGATCGTCGAGATGGTGTTCAGCGTGGTGAACCCGTCGGTCGAGAGGTAGTCGGCGTAGCGGCGCGGCATGCCCAAGTCGCCCAGCCAGTGCTGGATCAGGAACGTCGTGTGGAAGCCGATGAACGTCGTCCAGAAGTGCCACCGGCCGAGCTTCTCGTCGAGCATCCGGCCGGTCATCTTGGGGAACCAGAAGTAGATGCCGGCGAAGGTGGCGAACACGATCGTGCCGAACAGCACGTAGTGGAAGTGCGCGACGACGAAGTACGAGTCGGTCACGTGGAAGTCCAGCGGCGGCGAGGCGAGGATGACGCCGGTCAGGCCGCCGAACAGGAAGGTCACCATGAACCCGACCGACCACAGCATCGGTGTCTCGAAGGTCAGGTTCCCCTTCCACATGGTGCCGATCCAGTTGAAGAACTTGATCCCGGTCGGCACCGCGATGAAGAAGGTCAGGAGCGAGAAGAACGGCAGGAGCACCGCGCCGGTGGCGAACATGTGGTGTGCCCACACGGTCGCCGACAGCCCGGTGATCGCGATCGTCGCGAACACCATCAGCCGGTAGCCGTACAGCGGTTTCCGGCTGAACACCGGCACGATTTCGGTGACGATCCCGAAGTAGGGCAGGGCGACGATGTAGACCTCGGGATGGCCGAAGAACCAGAACAGGTGCTGGAACATGATCGCCCCGCCGTTCTCGGGGTCGAAGACGTGCGCACCGAGCCGGCGGTCGGCCTCCAGGCCGAACAGGGCGGCCGTCAGGATCGGGAACGCCAGCAGGATGAGGATGGCGGTGAACAGGATGTTCCAGGTGAACAGCGGCATCCGCCACATGGTCATCCCGGGCGCGCGCAGGGTGACGATCGTGGTGGTCATGTTGACCGCGCCGAGGATGGTGCCGAGCCCGGACACGATCAGGCCCATGATCCACAGGTCACCGCCGATGCCCGGCGAGTGGATGGCGTTCGACAACGGCGTGTAGGCCGTCCACCCGAAGTCCGGGGCGCCGCCGGGGGTGAGGAACGAGCTGATCACGATCAGCCCGCCGAACAGGTACAGCCAGTAGGCGAACCCGTTGAGCCGCGGGAACGCGACGTCCGGCGCGCCGATCTGCAGCGGCAGGATGTAGTTGGCGAACCCGAACAGGTTCGGCGTCGCGTAGAGCAGCAGCATGATCGTGCCGTGCATGGTGAACAGCTGGTTGTACTGCTCCGGGGAGAGGAACTGCAGCCCCGGCCGGGCCAGCTCGCCGCGCATCAGCAGCGCCATCGCGCCGCCCGCCATGAAGAACAGGAACGACGTCACCAGGTACAGCAGCCCGATCGTCTTCGGGTCCGTGGTCCGCATCAGGGCCAAGAGCGTCCCGCCCTTCGGCCCACGCCGTGCCACGGCCAAGGGCACCGCCTGCAGGCTCGGTGCCGGCCTCGTCTCGGTCATCCGCAACTCCCGCCGCTGGATTGTCCGTTACTTCGCGTAGTACTCCTGCCGGCACCGAACCCGCGTCGCCCCGACGGGTGAAATCACCCGCGCAGCGCCGGCAACAGCTCCTTCTCGGCGAAGTCGAGGAAGCCGTCCTGCTGGTCGCCGCCGATCTGCACCAGCGCGACGTCGGTGAAGCCGGCCTTCTCGAACTCGCGGACGCTCTCGACGATCGGCTCGACGTCGGGGCCGCACGGGATCGAGCCGGCGACGTCGTCCTCGCGGACGAACTGCGTGGCCCCGGCGAAACCGGACGGACCGGGCAGCTCGGCGTTGACCTTCCAGCCCCCGGCGAACCAGCGGAACTGCTCGTGCGCCCGCTTCACCGCGGCGTCGCGGTCGGTGCCCCACGACACCGGCAGCTGCCCGACCTTGCGGCTCGGCGCGCCGCCCAGCTTCGTCGCGTCCCACTCGCTCGACAGCTCGGCCTTCGGCTCGACGGCGATCATCACGTCCGCGACCGGGGCGAACCGCTTGACCGACTGCGAACCGGACACCGCGACCCCGATCGGGATCCGCTTCTCCGGCAGGTCCCACAGCTTCGCCGAGTCGACGCGGAAGTGCTTGCCCTCGTAGTCGAAGTACCCACCGTCGAACAGGCCGCCGATGATCTGCACGGCCTCGGCGAGCATGTCGTGCCGGACGTTGGCCGGCGGCCAGCCGCGGCCGACGACGTGCTCGTTGAGGTTCTCCCCCGCGCCGAGCCCGAGGGTGAACCGGCCGCCCGACAGCGCCTGCACGGTCGCGGCCTTCTGGGCCACCACCGCGGGGTGGTAGCGCATGGTCGGGCAGGTCACGTAGGTCATCAGCTCGACGCGTTCGGTGGACTGCGTGACCGCGCCCAGCACGCTCCAGGCGTACGGCGCGTGGCCCTGTTCGGCCAGCCAAGGCGAGTAGTGGTCGCTCATGACCTCGAAGTCGAAGCCCGCCTGGTCCGCCCCGGCGGCGAACCGGACCAGGTCGTTCGGTCCCGCCTGCTCGGTCATCAGGGTGTAGCCGATCCGCATCGGCGCCTCCTCTCGGGTCAGCTCCCCGCGTACCCGTCCGCCGCCGCGGGTAACCCCGGACGTTTATCCCGTGATCACCCGGGTACCCACTCCGCGAGACGAAGGGAGCGGACATGCCTCAGTCGTGGAGCGGCAAGCGCGAACGCCAGTACGAGCACATCAAGGATTCGGCCGAGGACCGCGGCGCGAGCACCAAGCGGGCCAAGGAGATCGCGGCCAGGACGGTGAACAAGAACCGCGCCCAGTCGGGTGAGTCCCGGCAGGCCAGCAAGACGTCCGTGAAGGACAAGTCCCCGCAGCAGCGCGGTGGCGAGCGGTCCGGCAACAGGAAGGGCCCGGGCGGCCCGACGAAGGACCAGCTCTACAACGAAGCGAAGAAGCGGAACATCGACGGCCGGTCGACGATGACCAAGAAGGAGCTCGAACGGGCGCTGGGCCGGTGACCATTCCCGAAATCCCCGAACACCAAATCCCTGAACACGAAGTGTCAGCATTCGCCCAGATGGGTAGTACCCCCGGCATGGAAGAAACGCGAAAGAGCAGCTTGGCCGACGGCAAGCCGACCGTCGACGAGCTGCTCGACGAACTGGTGGAGCTGCGGCTGCCCGCGATGGCGGAGCAGATCCCGCTGGTCCGCATGCTCACGCACGGCGTGGTCTCCCGCGCCGACTTCGGGCTCGACGCCATCGCCGACGCCAAGATGGCCGTCGACGAGGCCTGCGCGCAGCTCGTCCAGCTGGCCGAGCTCGGGACCCAGCTGCACTGCCGCTTCCGCCTGGCCCCCGACGGCCTGCACGTCATCGTTTCGACCCGCTCGACCGACCCGCGGCCGCCGAGCGACCGGACGTTCGGCTGGCACGTCCTGACCACGCTGAGCCGGTCGGTGACCGCGCACTGCGACGTCCTTCCCGGTGGAGGCGCGGGCATCGTCACGATCGAGCTGGTGCTCAACCCGGGAACGAGCGCGTGAGCGGCGAGCGGAAAACCCTCCTCCACCGCCCGGACGAATATGCCCACTGCGAGCCGCTGTTCGAAGAGCTGGGCGAGCTCGATCCCGACGACCCGCGGCGCGAAGCCGTCCGCAGCAAGCTGGTGACCGAGCTGCTCCCGCTCGCCGAGCACATCGCGACCCGCTTCTCCGGCCGCGGCGAGCCCCGGGAGGACCTGGTCCAGGTGGCGCGGATCGGCCTGATCAACGCCGTCGACCGGTTCGACCCCGCCCGGGGCCACGACTTCCTGTCCTTCGCCGTGCCGACGATCATGGGCGAGGTCCGCCGCCACTTCCGGGACACCGGCTGGTCCGTCCGGGTCCCCCGCCGACTCAAGGAGCTGCACCTTTCGCTCAGCCAGGGTTCGGCGGTGCTCTCCCAGCGCCTGGGCCGCGCCCCGACGCCGACCGAGCTGGCCGAGCACCTCAACCTGGACGTCGAAGAGGTCCGCGAAGGGCTCCTCGCCGGCAACGCCTACCAGGCGCTGTCGGTCGACAAGCCGGTGCACGACGACGCCGAGGCCCTGTCGCTGGCGGACACCATGGGGGAACCGGACCACGAGATGGCCATGGTGGAGAACCACGAGGCCCTCCAGCCACTGCTGCAGGAGCTGCCGAAGCGCGAGCGCGCGATCCTGGTCATGCGCTTCTTCGGCGGGCTGACCCAGACGCAGATCGCCGACCGCGTCGGCATCTCCCAGATGCACGTCTCCCGGCTGCTGTCGCAGACCCTGGAGCAGCTGCGCGGCAAGCTCACCGGCGAAGTCTGAGTCCGGTCCCCGCCCTTCTCAAGCGCCCCAATGTGGCATTGGGTGCATCTGACGCACCCAATGTGGCGTTCGGTGCGTCCAACGCAACCAACGCCACATTGGGGCGCTCGGGCCCGGGGTCAGCCGAGCCAGCCGGGGCGCGGTCCCTTGCGCAGCCGCCGCCACTCGACGGCGAACCGCTCCCGCAGCCGCTCCGCCCGGCCGGCGTCCTGGGCGTACAGCATCCCGAACGTGAACGTGTTCTGCCCCTCGCCGTGCCCGGCGACAGTCAGGTGGTGGAGGACTTCCCGGCCGACCACGGTGTCCTGGTGCTCGCCCAGGGTGACCTGGACGGCCTTCACGTTCTTGCGCCACTTGCGCACCTTCTTGCCGTACACCGGCTTCACCGTGTCGGCGGCGTAGCGGGCCTGCTTCGCCTTCTTGCGGACGTCGTGCAGTGCGTGCTCGAGTTCGCCGCCCTCGAGGCCCCGGGTCGCCGCTTGCGCACGGCTCAGTTTCCGGGCCGCCTTGCGCAGCGGCTTCCGCAGACCGGCCTTCGCGGGCTTGCGCGCCTCGGCGGTCAGCGGCGGCTCCTCCAGCAGGGCGTCCAGCGCCCGCAGCAGCTCCAAGTAGCGCTTGCCGGTCAGCGCCGCCATCGCCCGGGCGCGGGCTTCCTCGGCCTCACGGGCGAAGTGGCGGGTGAGGTACCGGCGCAGCGGCCCGAACACCAGCTCCGAGGGCACGCCGTCGAGCTGCTCGCGCAGCCGCTGCTCGCCGACCTCGGTGTCCCTGGCCGGCGACAGCTGCTGCCCGAGCCACTTCAGCTCGGCCACGACCGGCGCCGTCGCCCGCTCGTCGAAGAAGGACCCGAACGTGCGGAGCGTGCTGCGCAGCTTCCGGGTCGCGACGCGCATCTGGTGCACCGAGTCGTCGACGTCGAGCCGGACGCCGACGTCGGCGCGGCACAGCCGGCCGTAGTGCTCGCGCAGCGACGTCAGCACGACCTCGCCCGCCGTCGGCTTCTTGCGGCGGTGGGGTGGCGCCGGGACGCGGTCGCCGATCAGGCGCCGCAGCTTCGACGGCCACGGCGACGCCGACGCGCCGGCTTCGGCCAGCGCCCGGCCGAACTCCTCGAGCAGGCCGGGCTCGGTGCCGGGATCGAGCTCCAGCTCCAGCTCGCGCCACTCGTCGAGCCGCGCGGCCGGCCCGCCCGCCTCCCCGGTCACGTGGTCGTCGGTGAGGACCGCGATCGTCCGGCCGCCGGCGCCGGCCAGGCGGTGGACGAAGCGGTCGGTGCGCAGGTGCGCGATCGGCACGAGCTTCTCCCCCAGCGTGTACGCCCGCACCAGGCGCCGGAACCTGCCGGGCACCTTGTGGGGGTCGCCGCCCAAGGGGAGCTGGAGCTCCTGCCGCTCGTCCGCCGACACCGGCAGCTTGAGGTGCCAGCCGGCGTCGGAGCCGCCGACCCGCCGCCGCAGCGTGATGCCGGCCCGCGCCAGCCGGAACCCTTGAGTGTCGTAATAGGACGCGTCGAGGACCTGCTCGACCGGGTCGTCCTGGTTTTCGACGCCCGCGACGCCGATCAGCCTGGGCACGCCGCTGCCCGCGACGATCTCGTACTTGCGCTCGCGCTCGGTCACCGACGACGGCGCTGCCATGGTTCGTCCTCCTCGAGGGTTCGTTACCTACCCAAGGAATACCCGGCGACTCCCTGGCCGACACGGGATTCGGCGCCCGGCCAGCGGGTATCCGGGTCCGGAATCCCGACGTCCGGACCAGGAGAGTGCATGAACGGCGCGACCGACCTGACGACCGTCCTCGCCGGCGACCACCGCGAGCTCGACCGGCTCTGCACCGAGCTCGAACTCGGCCAGGGCAGCCCGGAGAACCGCAAGGACCTCGCCGACCACCTGATCGCCGAGCTGGTCCGGCACGCCGTCGCCGAAGAGCCCTACCTCGACGGCGAGGGCGAGCTCGCCGAGGCGGACCGCCTGATGCGGCAGCTGGAGGGCGCGGGACCGCAGGAGACCCGGTTCGAGCGCCTGCTGGGCGGGCTGATCCGCGCGATCCGGCGGCACGTCCGCGACGAGGGCCCCGCGGCCGTGGCCGAGATCCGGCGCAGATGTTCCCCGCGGCGGCGAGCCGAACTGGGCAAGGAAGTGCTCGAGATCCGGGACGCCGCGGCGACGGTGCCGCACCCGGATCTCGCCGACCGGGTGCGGCAGGCCGACCAGCTGTGGCCCGGGCCCGGGTTCGTCGACCGGGCCCGGGCGGCGCTGCGAGGGCCGGCATCGGGTTGAATGGGTGCTCCGCCACCCCGATCCCGGAGACAGCGAGGAACCCTTGAGCGTCGGCGAAGAAGAGTGGGCCCGGGACCGGGCCTGGTTCTCCCACGACGGTGCGCAGGCGCCGGGTCCGCTGGCGCGGCAGTTCGCCGAGCTGACGCGGACGCTGCTCGACGCGACGCCGACCGTCGGCGGGGTGCTCAAGCTCGTCGTCGGCGCCGCGAGCGCGCTCATCCCGGACGCGGACCTGGTCAGCGTCACCCTCCGCGCCGCCGACGGCACGTTCCACACCCCCGTCGGGACGCATCCGCTCGCCGAGCTGCTCGACCAGGTGCAGTACGACCACGGCGAAGGGCCGTGCGTGGAGTCGGCCCGGCCGGACGGCCCGGCCATCGGCTGGTCCCAGGACCTCGGGCGCGACCCGCGCTGGCCGGCGTTCGGCCCGGCCGCGGCCCGGCACGGCTACCACTCGGTGCTGGCCACCGCCCTGCTCCCGGACGCCCGGCCACCCCGGCTTTCGGGTGCGCTGAACGTCTATTCGCGCACACCGGGCGCGTTCGGCGGGCCCGCGATCGACATCGCGCTGCTGCTGGCCACGCACGCGTCCCTGGCGCTGGCCCACACCGAAGCCGTGGCCACGGCCGAGCTGGAGGCGGCGAACCTGCGCCGGGCGGTCGACAGCCGCGACGTCATCGGCCAGGCGAAGGGCATCCTGATGCAGCGCCGCGGCATCACGGCCGACGAGGCCTTCGACGTGCTGCGCCGCGCCTCGCAGGACCTCAACGTCAAGCTCGCCGACCTCGCGAGGACGCTCGCCACGCGGCACACCGAGATCGACCTGCCCGCCGCCGAGGCCTGACCCGCGCACACACCGAGGGGGCACTTTCACGGGAAAGTGCCCCCTCGGTCGCAGTGCCGGTCCTACGGCGCGGAGTACGGGGATCGGTTCTCGAGCGACGGGCTGGCCGCCGGGTAGCGGCCGTCCTGGCCCGGCACCGGGGTGACCGTCGGGCCCTGCTGCTCCGGCTCGACCCGCGGCCGGGGACCGCGCTGGACGACCGCCTCGACCTCCTGCTCGCCGCGGATGCGGGCCAGCACGCCGAGGGTGATCGCGTGGGCCAGCGCGAGGATCAGCAGCAGCACGCCGATCCGCCCGACCACGCCGGGCAGGTCGCTGCCGCCCATGTCGATGGTCGAGATCAGCGCCAGCACGCCCAGCGTCGCGAGGTGGAACAGCACGGTGACCAGGCGCGTCATCGAAGCGCCCGCCGCCGGGTCGCCGTAGGAGTTCTCCAGGTACCGGCGGCCGCTGCGGTAGATGATCTGCCCGTCGATCAGGACCAGCGCGACGCCGATCGCGAGGAACGACAGATACGCGTTCGTGGTCATGCCGGACGCTCCTTCCTGGGGGACCTTGCCGGAGGAATACCCGGCAGGTCGCGGAGGGAAACGCCCCGGTCACCCGGTGAAAGTGGCCGGGTCCGGCCCGGTGCGGCGGCCTTCGTCGAGCTTGGCGATCTCCGCCATGTCCGCGTCGTCCAGCGCGAAGCCGAAGACGTCGATGTTCTGCCGGATCCGCTCGGGCGAGGCGGACTTCGGGAACACGATGTTCCCCAGCTGGACGTGCCAGCGCAGCACGACCTGCGCGGGCGTCCGCCCGTGCTTCCGCGCCAGGCCGGTGAGCACGGGGTCCTCGAGGACGTCGGCGCGCGCGAGCGGGCTCCACGCCTCGGTCGCGATGCCGTGCGCCCGGTGGTACTCCCGCAGTTCGGGCTGCTGCAGCGCCGGGTGCAGCTCGATCTGGTTGACGGCGGGGACCAGGGCGGTCTCCTCGGCGAGCCGGTCGAGGTGGGCGGGCAGGAAGTTCGAGACGCCGATCGCGCGCGCCTTGCCCGCCCGCAGGATGTCCTCGAAACCGCGCCAGGTGCGGACGTAGTTTTCCTTGTGCGGCAACGGCCAGTGGATGAGGTAGAGGTCGACGTAGTCGAACCCGAACCGGCGCAGGCTGCCCTCCAGCGCGGTGATCGCGTTGTCGTGGCCGTGCGCGTCGTTCGCCAGTTTCGTCGTGACGAACACGTCTTCGCGCGCGAGGCCGGACTCCGCGATCCCCGCGCCCACCCCGGCCTCGTTGCGGTACATCTGCGCGGTGTCGATGTGGCGGTAGCCCGCGTCCAGCGCCGTCCGCACGGCCTGGGCGGTCTCGTCCGGCGGGATCTGGTAGACGCCGAGCCCGAACTGGGGGATCCGCACGCCGTTGTTCAGTTCCACGGCGGGAACTTCGGCAGTCGTGGTCGTCATGGGTGCCGCCTACCCGAGGCTCCCGGACGCGAAACACGGCGGGGCGAGATGCACTCGCCCCGCCGTGTGTTCCGCCCGGACGGATTACGAACCGGGGCGATCCACGTCACCGCGCCAGGCGCCGGTCTCCCGGCCGCGCTGCTCGATGAACTCCTTGAACCGCTTGAGATCGCCCTTGACCCGGCGGTCGAGCACGCCGAGCTTGTCGGCGACGTTCTCGGCGAACCCCTCCGGGTCGATGTCCATCTGCGCGGTCACCCGGGTGTGCGCGTCGTCGAGCCGGTGGAACGTGATGACGCCGGCGTGGTCCGGCCCGGAGTCGGACGTCCAGGCGACCCGCTCGTCGGGGTGCTGTTCGGTGATCGTCGCGTCGAATTCGCGCGTCACGCCACCGAACCGCGTCACCCAGTGGGTGTGGGTGGCGTCCACCTGGCGGATCTCTTCGACGCCCTCCATGAACTTCGGGAACTCCTCGAACTGCGTCCACTGGTTGTACGCGGTGGAAACGGGGACTTCCACGTCCACGACTTCGGTGATCGTGCTCATGCACTCCTCCTGATCGGTGGTCGAAAACCCCGGCTACCCCACGCTGCCGGGGTCAAACGCGCCGTGGTTGACCCGCGCCGGGCCCGGGTATCCGGCGGCCAGGCCAAGGAGGTGTTCCGTGATCGAAGAGGTGAACAAGAAACCGGCGGCCGAGCGTTCGGTCGGCGAGCTGGTGGCGGACCTGACCGACGAGGTCAAGCGGCTGGTCCGCGACGAGATCCGGCTGGCGGTCTTCGAACTGCAGCGCAAGGGCAGGAAGATGGGCTTCGGCGCCGGGCTGTTCGGCGCGGCGGGCCTGTTCGCCTTCCTCGGCGCCGGCACGCTGGTGGCGGCCGCGGTGCTGGCGCTGGCGCTCGTCGTGCCGGGCTGGCTGGCAGCGGTGATCGTCGCGGCGGCGCTGTTCGTGGTGGCCGGGATCGCCGCGCTCGCCGGCAAGAAGGAGGTCACGCAGGCGGTTCCGCCGGTGCCCGAAGAAGCGATCAGCGGCGTCCGCGAAGACGTGGACACCGTGAAGCAGGGAGTGCGGACATGAGCGGGGACTTCCCGAAGAACGCCGAGGAGGCGCGGCTCGACCGGGACACCACCCGGGAAGAGCTCACCGAAACCCTGGAGGCGCTCGGGCAGAAGCTCGACGTGAAGGCCAGGGTCTCCGAAAGCGTCGACGAAAAGCTCGACCAGGCGACCGCGAAGGTCGCCGACGTGACCAACGAACCGACCGCGGTCAAGTTCCGCCAGGGCGCCGACGCCGTCCGCGCCAACCCGCTGCCGGTCTTCGCCGGCGTGCTGGGCCTGGTGATCGTGATCCGCCTGATCCTGCGCCGGAGGAACTCGTGAACAAGGTGCTCTACAAACCGCTGAGCTGGGTGGTGGGCGCGCTGGGCGGCATCCTCGCCGGCCAGGCGTTCAAGCAGGTCTGGAAGCGCGTGGCCGGTGAGGAGGACGCCCCGGAGGCCACCGACCGCGACTACAGCTGGCGGCAGGTGATCGTCGCGGCGGCGGTGCAGGGCGCGATCTTCGGTGCCGTCAAGGCCGCCACCGAACGGGCCGGCGCGGTCGGTTACCGCAAGGCCACCGGCGACTGGCCGGGCGACGAGTGAGGGTTCCGGGGGCTCCGGACGGCGGAGCCCCCGGAGCTTGTCCCTCCACAAAGGACAGTCAGACCTCCCGGCCCGCCTCCGGGGCCAGGCCGGCGAGCGCGGCCTCGACGCGCGGGTGGATCTTCAGCACCAGGTCCGCGCCGGTGGCCTCGAGCGAGCGCGCCACCGCGTGGCCGCCGAGGACGACCGCGAGCTCGGTGCGGGCGTTCGCCTGCAGCAGCGACCGGACCCCGGCGCAGCTGAGGAAGGCCACCCGGGAAAGGTCGACGACCAGCCGTCCGCCGCCGGTGGCGAGGGCTTCGTCGAGGGTCCCGACCGTGGCGGCGTCGATATCGCCCACGAAGGTGAGGACCCGAATCCCGCCGGGTCGCTCTATCGTGGTGACGGTCAGGCCGGACGGTTCTTCGATCGTGCGGAAACAGTCGTACATGGCGCTCCCTTTTCGCAGCGTACAGGGGCGCTGACCGGAGCACGTGTCTGAACAACAGCCAACACCACCGACCGTACGCCACTGGGGCGAGAGGTCAACCCCGCGGGTTTCCCGGCTCCGACCTCGGGTAATCCGTTCGGGAGGACCGATCCGACCGGAAGGAGATCCATGCGTGTCGTGATCGTCGGCGGCGGCTTCGCCGGTTACCACGCGGCGAAGAGCCTGCGTAAAGAGGCAGGCGACGACGTCGAAATCGTCATCCTCAACCCGACGGATTACTTTCTCTACCTGCCGTTGCTGCCCGAAGTGGCGGCCGGGATCCTCGACCCGCGCCGGGTCACGGTGTCGATCCCCGAGACGCTGCCCGGGGTCCGGCTCGTGCTCGGCGTCGCGACCGGCGTCGACTTCGAAGCGCGCCAGGTGGCGTTCACCGATCCGGAGGACCGCGAGCACCGGATCCGGTACGACCGGCTGGTGCTGGCCGCGGGCAGCGTCAACAAGCTGTTGCCGATCCCGGGGGTCGCGGAGTCCGCGCACGGTTTCCGCGGCGTGCCGGAAGCGCTGTACCTGCGCGACCACATCACGCGGCAGATCGAACTGGCCGCCGCGGCCGAAGACCCCGCCGAGCGCGACGCCCGCTGCACGTTCGTGGTCGTCGGCGCCGGCTACACCGGCACCGAAGTGGCCGCGCAGGGCCCGGCGTTCACCGAAGCGCTGGCCGCGCGCCACCCCGAGCTGGCCGGGCAGAAGATCCGCTGGCTGCTGCTCGACGTCGCCGAGCGGGTGCTGCCCGAGCTCGGCAAGCGGCTCGGCCGGACCGCCGACGAGGTGCTGCGCTCCCGCGGCGTCGAAGTGCTGATGAAGACTTCGGTGGACCAGGCCGACGAAAAGGGCGTCACGCTGACCAACGGGGACTCCGTGCCGACGCGCACCCTCGTGTGGTGCGTGGGCGTGCGGCCGGACCCGCTCGTGGCCGAGCTAGGGCTCGAAACCGCGAAGGGCAGGCTGGTCGTCACCGAGCAGCTGACCGTGCCGGGTCACGACGACGTGTTCGCCTGCGGCGACGCGGCCGCGGTACCCGACCTCACCCGTCCGGGCCAGTACACCGCGATGACCGCGCAGCACGCGCAGCGGCAGGGGAAGCTCGCCGGGCGCAACGTCGCCGCGTCGCTCGGGTACGGCCGCCAGGGCACCTACCGGCACCACGACCTCGGCTTCGTCGTCGACCTCGGCGCCGGTGCCGCCGCGGCGAATCCCTTGCACGTACCGCTTTCCGGGCGCCCGGCGAAGGCCGTGACGCGGGGCTACCACCTCATGGCGATGCCGGGCAACCGGCTGCGCACGGCCGCGGACTGGGCCCTGGAGGCGCTGACCGGCCGCCAGACCGTCCAATTGGGACTCGTCCGCTCCGGCGCCGTGCCGCTCGACACGGACACCCCGGAACTCCCCCGACGCTGAAAGGCCGGCCCGATGACCACCGAACCCGAACCCGTCCGCTCCGAAGGCCCGTCCGTCGTGACCGCCGGCGACCCGGCGGGCCCCAAGGTGATCGTCCTCGACCCGGCGGGCGCCGGAAAGCACGGCGAGCTGCCCGCGACCTGGCGGCCCCTGGCGGAGCGCCGAGGCGTCTTCTGGTGCCGGGTCCCCGCCGGCGGCGCCCTGACCGGGGCCGACGACCTCCTCGGCGACGCCGGCCCCGGCGATCCCGAGATCACCGTCGTGGCGAGCGGCCCCTTCGCGGCGGAAGCCCTCCAGCTCGTCGAACGCCACCCGGGCGCGGCGGCCCGGCTGCTGCTGGTCGACCCGGCTTCGGACGCGTTCCTCGCCTCCGGCGACGCTTCGGAGGCCAACGAGGCCTGGCTGACCGAGCACGACGACGTCGTCGCGAAGCTGCGGGACGCGGGCACGGACGTGCGGTTGATCGCGTCCAGCACCGAGCGGCCGGAGGACCGCGTGCCACCGCCGTTGCCGCTCGGCCACCCCGACGTCGTCGCCGCGGTGCGGTCGGCCATCGGCGCGGGTTAGGGGCTCACTCGTCGTCGAAGACGGCGAGCGCCTGGCGGCGGTGCAGCAGCTCGACCGCCGCGTCCAGCCGGCGTTCAAGGTCCTTCAGCCGGAGGCGCTCTTCGCGGGTCAGGCCGCCGTGGTGGAGGGCACCGGCACGCAGCCGGTGCTCTTCGTCGATCAGTTCGGCGATGCGGTCGGTGATTTCGTGTGCTGCCATCACAAAGCCCTCCGTCCGCCCGCGAGCATACTGTATCGACCGTACCAATCCGGCCGCAGTCACGGCCGATGACTTCGCGGCAACGGTCACCTGCAGCACGGGGGCCGGCCTGCTTTTGGCCGGATTGGTACGCCGTGGCGGTAGCCTCGCGCGGGTGATCGAGGTCGACGGACTGGTGCGCGCCCGCGGGGCCCGGGCGAGCCTGTGCGTGCTGCGCGACGGCCGCGTGCTGATCGACCACAGCTGCGGCGGCCCGCCGGACGGGCTGTTCTGGATCTTCTCGGCGAGCAAGCCGTTCGCCGCGCTGCTGGTGCACCGGCTCGCGGTGGCCGGGCTCCTCGAGCTGGACGCGCCGGTGGCCCGGTACTGGCCGGAGTTCGCGGGCGGCGGCAAGGACGCCGTCACGATCCGGCACGTGCTGGCGCACCGCTCCGGCTTCGCCACGGCGCGTGGCTTCGCTCTAGACGCGCTCGCCATGAGCGACTGGCCGCGCGCGGTCCGGGCGATCGAGCGGGCCACGCTGCGGTGGCGCCCCGGCGAGGTCGCCGCGTACCAGCCGATCGTGTACGGCCACATCCTGGGGGAACTGGTCCGCCGGGTGACCGGCGCCCCGGTCGCCGCCGTGCTGCGCTCGGAGGTGCTCGGCCCGCTGGAGCTGTCCGACACCCACCTGGGGCTGCCGGACCGCTTGTGGGGACGGCACGTGCCGATCCACGGCCACGGTTTCGGCGGCCCGCTGACCGCCCGGATGGTGAACCGCCGGTCGGTCCGCCGCGCGGTGATCCCGGCCGCGGGCATCTCGACGACGGCTCGCGACCTCGCCCGCTTCTACCAGGCGCTGCTGGACGGCTTCTCCGGCGAAGCGGTCACGGAGGCCCGCCGCCCCTCGGGCGACGCGGTGCTCGACCGCACGATCGGCACGCGGATCCGCTGGGCCCACGGCTTCCAGCTCGGCGGGGTCGGCCGTCCGATGGGATCGCTCAGCGGACGCGAGACGTTCGGCCACAACGGCAGCAACTGCTGCATCGCCTGGGCGGACCCGCACCGGCGGCTGGCGTTCGCGTACCTGACCGACCGCATCGTGGCCGGCCACAGCGCGGCGGCCCACCTGGGCGAGGTGGCGGACGCGGTCCTGAAGTCCTGCGACTGACCGGAACCAGCGTGCTCTGAGGGCCGACACCCGTGATTGCCGGGTCGACACGCGTGATTGAAGGGTCGACACGGCGACACAAGGCTCATCCCGCGTGTCGTCCCTCCAATCACGCGTGCTGACCCTTCAATCACGCGTGCTGACCCTTCAATCACGGCCGGTGCCGTCGCGGGCCAGGTTCACGAAGGTTCGGACCACCGGGGGTTGCGGGCCGGCTCGCCAGGCCAGTCCGAGGTCGATCCGCGGTGCCGGTTCCTCCAGCCTTCGCAGCACCACGCCGCGGCGGCGCAACGCGCGCGCCCGGTGTTCCGGCACCGCGGCGATGCCCGCGCCTTCGGCGACCGCGCGCATCAGCTGCTCGTCCTCGGGTTCCTCGCGGACGATCGGGGGCAGCCCGCCCGGCCAGACCTGGCCGCTGATCGCGTCGTACTGGCCGGGGCCGTTCTCCCGGGGCCAGAACACCACCGGCTCGGCGGCGATCCAGGCCCGCCGGACGCGGCCGCGGCGGCGGGCCAGCGGGTGCTCCCGCGGCACCGCGAGCAGGACTTCCTCCGAACCGACGACGGCGACCTCGACGCCCGCGGCGCCGACCGGCGGCCGCACGAAGCCGACGTCGATCTCGCCGGCCGCCAGCCGGGCCAGGTTCAGGCTGGTCCAGCCCGTTTCCAGGGCGAGTTCGACGTCCGGGTGCCGTTCGCGGTACGCCGCGACCAGGTCGCCCGCCAGCGGGCCCGGCGCCGACCGCGTGTAGGCGATCCGGAGCCGGCCGGCGTCGCCCCGGCCGGCCGCCGCGATCACGCCCTTCGCCCGGTCCAGGCGGTCGAGCAGCTCGCGGGCCTCCGTGGCGGCGACGCGCCCGGCCTCGGTCAAGGCGAAGCGCGGGCCGGACCGGTCCAGCAGCGTGACCCCGAGTTCGGCTTCGAACGCGCGGATCTGCTGGCTCAGCGACGGCTGTGACACGAACAGGCGCGCGGCCGCCTTCGTGAAGTGCATCTCTTCGGCGAGCACGGCGAAGTAGTGCCATCGGCGCAGGTTCACCCAGCCACTATAGGCCCAGCCTATGCTCCCATCGGGACGAAGTCTTGGACTCCCCGCGCCGCCCGCTGCTGTCCTGGGGACGTGAACCGCACCGAACGGAAACTCCGTGCCGTCTCCGCCGCGGCGGAGCGGAACCTCGTCGACCCGATGGCCGGGTTCGTCGACCTCGCCGGCGTCCGCGAGGCCGTCGAGGACCTGACCAAGGCGTTCGCGCCGCTCGGCCGCGTCCAGCACACGGTCGCCGTCAAGGCGTGCGGGCTCGCCCCGCTGCTGCGGTTCCTCGGCGACCTCGGGGTCGACGCCGAGGTCGCGAGCCCCGGCGAGACGGCGGTCGCGGAGGCCGCCGGGCTTCGCGGCGCGCGGCTGGTGCTCGACTCCCCCGCCAAGACGGCGGCCGAACTCGCGCACGCACTCGCCGAAGGCACCGCGGTCAACGCCGACAACTTCCAGGAGCTCGCCCGGCTCGACCGGCTGGTCGGCGCGACCCCACCGCGGTCGGTGCTGGGCGTGCGGATCAACCCGCAGGTCGGCGCCGGCCGGATCGGCGACACCAGCACGGCCACCGCCGCGTCGAAGTTCGGCATTGCCTTGCGGGACAACGGAAACCGGGCCCTGCTGCGGGAGGCCTTCGCGCGACGGCCGTGGCTGACGCGGCTGCACGTCCACGTCGGCTCGCAGGGCTGCCCGCCGGAGCTCATGGCCGACGGCGTCGCCGCGGTGCACGAGCTCGCCGAGGAGATCAACGCCGAAGCGGGGTACCGGCAGGTCACCAGCCTCGACCTCGGGGGCGGGCTGCCGGTGGACTTCGCCTCCGAAGACCCGGGCCCGACCTTCGCCGGTTACGTCGCGACGCTGCTCGCCCGCGTTCCCGCTCTCGCCGACGGCCGCTACGACTTCGTCACCGAGTTCGGCCGGTCCCTGCTGGCGAAGAACGGCTTCCTGGCCAGCACGGTGGAGTACACGAAGGTCGCGGGCGGCAGGCCCATCGCCGTGACGCACGCGGGAGCCCAGGTGGCGGCCCGCACGGTGCTGCAGCCGGAGCACTGGCCGCTGCGGCTCGGCGCGTTCGACGCCTCGGGTACCCCGAAACCCGGCCCCGCGGTGCCGCAGGACATCGCCGGCCCGCTGTGCTTCGCCGGCGACCTCCTCGCCCGCGAACGTCCCCTGCCGCTGCTGGACCCGGGCGACCTCGTCGTCGCCCACGACACCGGCGCGTACTACTTCGGCGCGCACTACGCGTACAACACGCTCCCGCGTCCGGCCGTGCACGGGTTCACCGTGTCCCCGAGCGGTCACGTGGAGTTCACGCCGATCCGCCGTGCGCAGTCCCTCGCCGAGCTGGTCGCCGACGCCGGCGGCGAATTCCTCGGAACGCTCCCGGAAGCTTGATCGACCGCGTACGATCCCGGGCACGCCGAGGGGAGACTGCCATGGGGGCCGGTCGAGACCTGCCGCGGTTCGCCGCGCTGCCAACGGGGATTGTCGTCGCCGTCCAGGCCGTCGTGCTGACGGCGCTGTCCGGACGTTACGGCTTCCACCGCGACGAGCTGTACTTCGTCGCCGCGGGCCGCCGTCCGGACTGGGGTTACGTCGACAACCCGCCGATCACGCCGTGGCTCGCCCGCGCGTCGACTGCGCTGTTCGGCGAGACGCCCATGGGCCTGCGGGTGGTCGCGACTTTGCTGGGCATGGCGACGGTCGTGGTCGTCACGCTCATCGCCCGCGAGTTCGGCGGCGGCCGCGGTGTCCAGCTGTTCACCGCGCTCGCGACGGCGTTGTCGTCCTACGTGCTGGTCGTGTCGCACATGCTGGCCACGAACTCCGCGGACGTGCTGCTGTGGTCGCTGATCGCGCTCTTCGGCCTGCGGTTGCTGCGCACCGGCGACGGCCGGTGGTGGCTCGCCGTCGGCGCCACCGCCGGGCTCGGCCTGGCGAACAAGTGGCTGGTCCTGCTCCTGCTGTCCGGGCTCGGCGTCGGCGTGGCCGTCGCCGGGCCGCGCCGGGTGCTCCGGACCTGGTGGCTCGCGGCCGGGATCGGGGTCGCCGTCGTGCTCGCGGCGCCGGTGGTGCTCTTGCAGGCGTCGCACGGCTGGCCGATGCTCACCGTCGCCGGCGGGATCAGCGAGGACGACGGCGCCGGAAACCGCCTCCTGTTCGTGCCGATGCAGCTGGTCCTCCTCTCGCCGGTCCTGGTGCCGGTGTGGATCGCCGGGCTCGTGCGGCCGTGGCGTGACCCCGGCCTGCACTGGACCCGTGCCCTGGCGATCGCCTACCCGGTGGTCTGCCTTGAACTCCTCATCGTCGGCGGGAAGCCGTACTACTCGGTGCCGCTGCTGCTTCCGCTGGTGGCGCTGGGCGCCGAGCCGGTGCTGCACTGGCTCGGGCGCGGCGGGACGATACGCCGCACGCTGACCGGCACGGCCGCCGCGGTGTGCGTGGCCGTGTCCGTCCTCATCGGACTCCCGGTCGTGCCGGCACCGGCGCTGAACGGCGCTTTGCTGGCCCTGAACAAGGAGCCGGGCGAGCAGGTCGGCTGGCCGGACTTCGCCGACAGCGTCGCGGGCGCGTGGCAGCGGATTCCGGACACCGAGCGCGACACCGCGGTGATTCTCACCGGGAACTACGGCGAGGCCGGGGCGATCGAACGCTACGGGCCCGAACGCGGGCTGCCCCAGCCGTACTCGCCGCACATGTCGTACGCCGACTGGGGACCGCCGCCGGACCGGCTGGTCGGGCCGGTGCTGCTCGTCGGGCGGATCCAGCCGGGCTCACCCGCGTCCGGGCTGATCACCGGGTGCCGCGTGGTCGCCAAGCACCGCAACGCCGACGGCGTCGACAACGACGAGCAGGGCGTCGTGCTCTCGCTCTGTTCGCTGACCCGGCCGTGGTCACAAGCGTGGCCTCAGTTGCGGCACTACTACTGAACGGTTCGCGCTACCCTCGGGCGCATGGTGTCGAGGCGCACGGCGGTGGCCGTGCTGGGGGCGGGCCCGGCGGGACTCACGGTGGCGAACCTCCTGCGGCGCGCGGGAATCGGCTGCGTGCTGCTGGAGCGCGAAAGCCGGGCGTTCATCGAACAGCGGCCGCGGGCCGGGTTCATCGAGGAGTGGGCGGTCCGCGGGCTCGAACGGCGCGGCCTCGGCGAGCAGCTCGTCGCGAAGGCGCCCCGGCACGAGAAGTTCGAGTTCCGGTTCGCCGGCCGGCGGCACGTCTTCCGCTACGGCGACGTCACCGGGCAGCGGCATTTCGTGTACCCGCAACAGCTTCTGGTGACCGACCTCGTCGCGCAGTACACCGGCGCGGGCGGCGAGGCGGTCTTCGAGGTTTCGAACGTCGAGCTGCACGACCTGACGTCGGACTCCCCCGCCGTCACGTTCCGGACCGGCGACGGCGAGCACCGGATCGACTGCGACTTCGTCGCCGGTTGCGACGGCGCCCGGGGCATCTCCCAGCGCTACTTCCCGGCGGAATCCACCGTCCGCGCCCACCACGACTACGGAATCGGCTGGCTCGCCCTGCTCGCGGAGGCGCCGCCGTCCGCCGACGGCGTGCTGTTCGGCATCCACCCGCGCGGGTTCGCCGCGCACATGGCGCGCACGCCGGCCGTGACGCGGTTCTACCTGCAGACCGCGCCGGGCGAGACCGAGGCGGACTGGCCGGACGAGCGGGTGTGGCGGGAGCTGCATGCGCGCCTCACTGTCCCCGACGGCGAGATCATCGAGGGCAAGCTGTTCGAAAAGCGGATCCTCGACATGCACAACTACGTCGTGGAGCCGATGTCGCACGGCCGGCTGCACCTGGCCGGCGAGTCGGCGCACCTGGTCGCGCCGATCGCGGCGAAGGGCATGAACCTCGCCCTGCACGACGCGTTCGTGCTGACCGACGCGCTGGCGGCGTACTACGCGGGCGACCCGGCGCCACTGGCCGGCTACTCCGCCGCGTGCCTGCCGCTGGTCTGGCAGTACCAGGAGTTTTCGCTGTGGCTGTCGGACATCTTCCACCACACGGCCGCCGGGGCGGAGAACCCGTTCCTCGCCCGGATCGCGGAGGCCCGGATGCGCCGCCTGCTGGGCTCGCCCGCCGCGGCGGCCGCGTTCGCGGAGCTGTACATCGGCAAGAACGCGGACTTTTGAGGCGCGGCTGACGCTGTCAAGAAGAACAAGACTGCACTTTCCGCGAATTCGCGGGCACGCTCTCCGGCATGCACGAACTCGCTTCCGAGCAGGAGCATCTGAACCTTCTCTACGCCCGCCTCGACGCCTTGCGCGAGGAGGCGGCCGCCGCCCTCGCCCGCGGCCACGCGACGGACGTGTGGCGGGCGGAGGTGGCGCGGCTGGCGGCGGTCGAGGACGGGCTGTGCTTCGGCCGGCTGGACCTGACCGGCGACCGGCGTGTCTACATAGGACGAATCGGGCTGTTCGAAGACGACGAGGCCCTGCTGGTGGACTGGCGCGCGCCCGCCGCCCGGCCCTTCTACACCGCGACCGCCGCCGACCCGGGCGAGGTCGTGCGCCGGCGGCGGATCACCACCCGCGGCCGGACCGTCGTCGCCCTGGACGACGAGCTGCTCGCCCCGGACGCGCCGCGCGACGGACTGGTCGGCGAAGCCGCGTTGCTCGCTGCGGTGACGGCCGAGCGCACCGGGCGCATGCGCGACATCGTCACGACGCTCCAGGCCGAGCAGGACCGCATCATCCGGGACGACGCCCGGGGCGTGCTCGTCGTGCAGGGCGGACCGGGCACGGGCAAGACGGCCGTAGCCCTGCACCGGGTCGCCTACCTGCTCTACACGCACGAACACCTGCGCACGCGCGGTGTGCTCGTCATCGGCCCCAGCCGGGTGTTCCTCGACTACATCGGCCAGGTACTGCCCGGCCTCGGCGAGAACCGGGTGGTGACGGCGACCGTGCCCGACCTCCTTCCCCGCTTCCCGGTCACCCGGGTGGACACCGCCGCGGAAGCCGCCCGCAAGGGCCGGGCCGACATGGCGTCCCGGCTGGCCGAGGCGGTACGGGCCACCGTCCGGGTACCCGAAGAGCCCCTGGGCGTCGAGTTCGAGGAGCAGGTCCTGCGGCTGGACCCGGCGGTGGTGCGGCGGGCCGTCCGCAAGGCCGGGGAGACCGGACTGCCGCACAACCAGGCACGGGAGGTGTTCCACCGGGCGATCGTGGCCACGCTGACCGGCGAGCTGACCGACCGGATGGAGGCCCTCGCGTTCACCGAGACCGGCGAGGCCCTCGACGGCGGCAGCGCCGACGGCCGCCTCAGCGAGGCCGACATGCGGGCGTTGGCCGCCGCGGGGGTGGTGCTCGGCCCGGACGAAGACGACGGCCCGCGTGCCCTGCTGGACGAGGCCGACCGGGAAGCCCTGCGGACGGCCCTGCTCGGCGACGCCGGCATCCGGGACGTGCTCGACGGACTGTGGCCGTTTCTGACTCCCGCGGACGTGGTCGAGGGGCCGTGGAGTGCGGCGGACATCCCGTTGCTGGACGAGGCCGCCGCGCTGGTCGGCGAGAGCGTGCCGGTGTTCGGGCACGTGGTGGCCGACGAGGCCCAGGAACTGTCCGAAATGGACTGGCGGATGCTGGCGCGCCGCTGCCCGTCCCGGTCGATGACCGTCGTGGGTGACCTGGCCCAGACCGGCAGCGCGGCGGGTGCGGCGTCGTGGGACCGGGTGCCGCGGCCGCACCGGCTCGCGCAGCTGACCGTCGGCTACCGCACCCCGGCGGAGATCATGGCCGTCGCGGCGGAGCTGCTCGCCCGCCACCACCCGGGGCTACGGCCGCCGACGTCGGTCCGGGCGAGCGGAAAGCCGCCGTGGCGCCAGGCGGCCGCCGACCTGCCCGGGGTGCTCGCCGAACTCGTCGAGGAGTTCGGCGAGCACCCCGAGGGCCGGCTGGCGATCATCGCGCCGGAGACCGGCTCACTGGCCCTGGCGTTGCCGGTGCCGCCGGACCTGACGGGCGAAGTCGTGCTGCTGACCCCCGCCGAGGTGAAGGGCCTGGAGTTCGACGCGGTCGTGATCGCCGACCCCGCCGCCGTCCTCGCCGCGGGCCCGCACGGGCCCAACGACCTGTACGTGGCCATGACCCGGGCCACCCAGTGGCTGGGCGTGGTCCACCCCGGGCCGGTCCCACCGGAACTGCGTTCGCTGACCGAGCGGCGGGTCAGCTCCAGGCGATCTTGAACACCCAGGTGAAGCGGCCCGCTTGGCGGGCCGCGGCCGGGACGTCGATGACCAGCGAACCGTTCTCGACCGTCCAATGCAGACTCCCGCGGTACCCGAGCAGCGTCACCCGGTCGCCCGCGCGGATCGGGACCGGGGCGTCCACGACCACGCGGCTGCCCGGCGCCACCAGCGAGTGGACGTAGAACGCCTCGTTCTGCTTCACCGTGAAGCGCAGGTCGCCGAGCTGGGCCATCCGGGACCAGTACGTCGTGCCGTAGATCGCCTCGCCGTTGACCTTCAGCCACGCGCCCGCGTCCCGCAGGTGCCGCTGCATGACGTCCGGGATGGTGCCGTCGAAGTCCGGGCCGATGTCGAGCAGGAAGTTGCCGTTCTTCGAGACGATGTCGACGAGGGTCCGGACGACCTCCTCGGCCGTCATGTACTTCGCGTCGGGGGTGGCACGGTTGTAGCCGTAGGAGAACGGGTCGAGACCGCGGCTCGCCTCCCACTTCGCCACCACGGTGTTCGGGTACGTCGTGTACTCCGGCGTCGTGAAGTCGTGGTCCGGGATGCCGCCGCGGTCGTTGTAGGTGACGTCCTTGGGGCGCCTGCGGTTCTTCGCGCGGTTGAAGTACTCGGTGAGCACGGTCCGGCTGTCGTTGACGCCGCCGATGTCGAACCACAGGACGTCCGGGTCGAACTCCGAGATCAGCTCCAGCACCTGCGGCGCCTGGTAGTCGCGGACGAAGTCCTTGCCGGCGGTGTATCCGGTGTAGGGCAGCGGCGCGCCGGTGTAGGGGTTGCGCGGCGCGTGGCCCATCCACGGGTTGTCCGGGTTGAACCACTCGGGCAGCGAGAAGTACAGGCCGTTGCGCAGTTGCGGGGTGTACCTGCGCGACGCCGCGAACAGCTCCGCGATGACGTTCCGCTTCGGGCCGAGCTTGACGGAGTTGCGGTCGCTGACCTTGGTGTCCCACAACGCGAAGCCGTCGTGGTGCTTGGACGTCAGGACGTAGTACTCGGCGCCCGCGTCCGCGATCAGCTTCAGCCAGGTCCGCGGGTCGAACTTCGCCGCGGTGAACAGCGGGATGAAGTCGTCGTAGGCGAAGTTCTCGCCGTACTTCTCCTTGTGGTAGGCGTACGTCGGCCCGTTCGGGTCCTGCTGGTTCTGCCAGTACCACTCCGCGTACTGCTGCCCGACCGGCGCCCACGCGGGCACGGCGTACACGCCCCAGTGGATGAAGATGCCGAACTTGGCGTCGTCGAACCAGTAGGGCGCCCGGTGCGTCGAGAGCGACGCGTCGGCCGGCCGGAAGTCCGGGACGCCGAGGGTGACCGGGATCTGCTGGGTGGCCAGCGTGCCGCGCCCAGCGGTGACGCGGATCTGGCCGTTCGTCGTGGTGCCGGGTGGCACGGACGCGTTCGGCGCGAGCCCGAGCCGCACGGTCGTCTGCTCCCCCGGTGCCAACGCGCGGATCGCCGCGGGCACGGTCGTCCGGCCGCCGGGGACGTCGACGGTGACACTCACCCGGTCGCCCGCGCCGAGCCACACGGTCCCGGCGTTGACGATGGTCGCCTCGGCGGCCTGCGGGCCGCCGTCGGTCAGCAGGTTGGCCGTCGAGCGGCCGTCCAGGATCAGGGCCGAGCGGCCGGCGGCCACCGGCTGGAGGGTGAGCGCGAAGACGTGCAGGCTGGAGACGTTCGGTGCCGGGTTCGCGGTGGTGGGCAGGGTCAGCGCGACGGCGTCCCGGGCCGGGTCGACCCAGACCTGCCCCAAGGCCAGCGAAACGGGGTTGTTGTCGACGACCCCGCCGGGCGCGTAGCGGAACGGCGAGACGAGCGCGCCGCTGCCGGTGTACCAGTCCGGTCCGGACAGGGAGCCGGTGCTCGTGCTGCCGTCGGCGTAGTGCACCGTCGCCGTGCCACCGGTGGCGCCGTAGCTGGACGCCACCAGGAAGTACGCGACGAAGTAACGGCCCTTCGGCAGGTCGATCTTCTGCCCGGTGGCGGCGATGTTGTTCTTCGCGCCGGCGGCCGCGGACCCGAGCTTGAACGGGACGCCGCCGACGGTGGTGGTCTGCCCGGCGGGCAGGTGCTCGGCGGGGAAGGTGTAGCCGGACCCGTCGAAGTCACCACCGGTCGCCGACGCGCTGTCGATGCCGTCGTTGGAGAACCACGTGTCGAGCGCGACCGGGACGGGCGGCGGGGGCGGGACGATCGGGGTGCCGGGGCCATCGAGAACGGCGTCCACGGGCGAAGCCGCGCCGGCCGGGGTGAGGCCGGCCGCGCTGAGCGCGACGGCACCTCCCAGGGCGATGCCGAGAGCTTGGCGGCGGGGGAAGGTCGACACTGAACCTCCAGGGATCGGATGACTACGGCGGGATTTCGACAGACTTCGCCCCTTTGAGGCTCACCTGTCGCTGGCGGAACTGATTCATCCGATGACTGACCCTCCTGGTTGGCCTGAGCCCTGTCAAGGGCCAACCGGAGCGATCGATGTGAACCGCGCTCGTGTTCGCCGCGTATCCCTAGGTAACGAGCTGCAGCACTCGCCGTCAGAACCCAGCCGCACCGAAAGGCCCGACCGATGTCCACCCACCCGAACGCGCTGAGCCGCCGCGCGATCGCCATGCTCAAGGCGGTCGCCGAAGGCCGTGCCGAGCTCCGCTGCAGCTGCGAACCCGACCTCCGCGTCGACGGCTTGTCGTGCTGCGACCAGAACACCGCCCACGACCTCGCCCACGCCGGGCTGGTCAGACCCACCCGGCTCGTCGCGCCCGGTCAGTGGGCGCCCGCCGAACTGACCGAAGCGGGCCACCGCGCCCTGACCGGATTCCCCGCCGCCGCCTGACCCTGCCCTCCCGCGAAAGGCCGTGAAGGCCTCCTTCCCGGCTCTTATGGCCGGGAAGGAGGCCTTCACGGCCTTTCCGCATGCGTCGCGGAGGCGGGGCGGGAAGGTGCGCGAGAAAGGTGGAAACCGGGCTGAACCGGTGTGGGCCGGGGGCCGTGCTTTGGGTGAGGGCGTCTCGCACACGCCCTCCGGGGTCACTACGACGCAACGATCCGGGCCAGCCTCCGCCCGATCGGGACCGGGTACCCCGGCGAGCGGCCGTCGCGGCAACGGCCACCTCGCGCGGGCCCGTCCGGTATCCCCAGAATTCCGGACGGGCCCGCCCCCTTTCCGCTGTCCGCGATCTTGTCTCCCCTCCTCACCTGATCAGCGGTCGCCGGGCCGCCCGAGGCCCGGGACGGTGGGAGACATGCGACGCTTCCTGGCCGTCGGCACGGCCGTCCTGGCGGGGTTCGGCATCCTCACGACTTCCGGGAGCGCCAACCCGGAAGTCGCTGTCCCGGACGTCGGACAGCACGCCGTCGGCGGCTGGGCGGGCACGTGGGCGGCGGCACCCGCGGCCGCCGTGCCGGACACCCCGGACGGCTACCCGGGCTATTCGATCCGCAACGTCGTGCACACGAGCGCCGGGGGTGGCCGGGCACGCGTCCACCTGTCCAACGCCTTCGGGACCGCTCCCCTGACCTTCGGGCACGTCACGATCGCGGTCCAGGGCACCGGCCCGGACGCCGCGGCCGGCACCCTGCGGTCGCTGACCTTCGGCGGCTCGCCGAGCGTGGTCGTGCCGGCCGGCGCCGAGGCGCTGAGCGACCCGGTGAGCCTGCGGGTGCCCGCCGACGCGAACCTGCTCGTGACGACCTACGTGCCGTCGAAGTCCGGCCCGGTCACCTACCACCCGGCGGCGTCACAGACGTCGTACTTCACCCGCGCGGGTGACTTCACCGCCAGCGAGTCCGGCGCCCCGTACACCGAGCAGACGGCGGTGTGGCACTACGTTTCCGGCGTCGACGTCCAGGGTGGCGCCGAAGCTTCGATCGTGGCGCTGGGTGATTCGATCACCGACGGCGTCGGCTCGGCGGCCGGCGCGAACCACCGCTGGCCGGACTACCTCGCCGACCGGCTGCACGGGCGGTTCGGCGTGCTGAACGCCGGGATCAGCGCCAACCGGCTGCTGCTCGACGTGCCCGGCTCCGGCGCCGGCCAGAACGCGCTGTCCCGCTTCGACCGTGACGTGCTGAGCGTCGGCGGCGTGCGGACGCTGATCGTGCTCGAGGGCATCAACGACATCCAGCAGACCCCGCACCAGACCGACCCGGACGCGATCACGTCGGCGTACCGCCAGCTGGTGGCGCAGGCGCACGCCCGCGGCATCCGCGTCCTCGGCGGCACGCTGACGCCGTTCAAGGGCTGGCGGGTCTACGACGAGACCCTGGAGGCGACCCGGCAGGCGGTGAACGCGTTCATCCGCACCAGCGGGGTGTTCGACGCGGTGATCGACTTCGACGCGGCCGTCCGCGACCCCGCCGACCCGCTGCGGATGCTGCCCGCCTACGACTCGGGCGACCACCTCCACCCCGGCGACGCGGGCTACGAGCGGATGGCCGCGGCCATCCGCCTGGACCGCCTGTGATTCACGAGCCGGTGAGCGCCGCCGCCGGCACCAGCTCGTCGACCAGCAGGTCCATCAGCAGCCCGTCGTGCCAGCTGCCGTCCGGGCCGCGCTCGTAGGAGCGCATCGTGCCGACCGGCCGGAAGCCGAGCGACTGGTAGAGCCGGATCGCCGAGGAGTTGTCGGCCGCGGGGTCGATCACCAGCCGGTGGTGCCCGCGCACCGTGAACAGGTGTTCGGCGAGCGTGCGGATGGCGTCGGAGCCGAGGCCGCGGCCCTGCCAGTCCGGGTGCACCGCGATGTCGATCCCGGCGTGCCGGTACTGGGGGTCGGCCTCTTCGAAGGCCAGTTCGATACCCACGACGACGTCGTCGTACTCGACGGCGTAGGTCGTGGTGCCTTCGTCGGGGTCCAGCAGGTAGGACACCTGGGCGGCCACCGGCTCTTCGGCGTCCGCCCACCAACGGGCGACTTCGGGGTGCGACAGGATCTCCTCGAACCGGGCGGCGTCCGTGGCGGCGGCAGGCCGCAGCCGGACACGGCTTCCGGTGATCAGGCCGGTCATCGGCCCAGTGTCGACCCCCGGAAGCCGTCTGTCGAGCGGTTGCGCGAGGTCAGTCACCCATGTCGGTGTCGCTGCCGGGGTCCATCCGGCGCCGTTTCGCCGGCGGCGCGCCGTCCGGCGAGATCGGCGAGTGCACCGGCCCCGAGCCAGAACCCGAGCCGGACGGGCCCGCCTGCGTGCCGGACGGCCCGGCGTTCGACGGCCCCGCGGCCGGCTGCTTCGCGCCGCCGGGAACCTCTTCCCAGGAGTGCCACGGCCCGCCCTGCTTCTTGAAGTTGGGGTCGTTGCGGTCCCAGTAGGCCCGGTCCGCGCCGTCGCCGGGGCGGGGGCTCTTGTACCGGTCCTCGCTGGCACCGCTGGCGTTCGACCGTTCCTTGGACTCGATGCCGTGGTAGGTGTCGGTCTGCCGGTTGTGCTCCAGGTTCTCCTGGCGGGTCCGCTTCATGCCTTCGCGGTTCCAGTTCGTGCCCGCGGCCTCGTCGTGGCCGAGCACGCCGTTCTTGTGGCCCTTGATCTCGTTCCCGCTCGCCCCGGTGTAGTTCTCCCCGGGCTGCTTGGTGTCGAACCGCCGGTTCGGGTCCGACAGCCACTTCTTGACCTCGGCCGGCTTCTTGTCCGGGATGGGCGACTTGGCCGCGTCCTTCCACAGCGGAATCATGTTGCCGTGCATGTGGTCGGGGTTTTCGTACCCGGCCGCCTTCCGCCGGCTGTACTTCTGTCCCCCGGCGGAGTTCTTCGCGCCGTACTTCCCGCCCGGCGACATCTGCTGGTAGAGCCGCCCGCCCGGCGAGTGCTCGGTGACGACGTTGTTCGGGACGTTCGTGTTGATCGTCAGCTTCGGCTTCTGGCCGCCCGGACCACCCGCCGCGCCCTGGGCGCTCGTCCCGCCGTTCTTGCAGCTCGTGGGTGCGAGCCCGAGCGGGTCGACCCACGCGTGCGGGTTCTCGACGTAGGCGTGCGGGTTGGGCCCGGCGCCGAGGCCGATCGGGTCCGGGCTGGCGTACCGCCCGGTCGTCGGGTCGTAGTACCGGAAGAAATTGTAGTGCAGCCCGCTTTCGGCGTCGAAGTACTGCCCGGCGAACCGCAGAGGCGTGCCCGTCCCCGTGCGGGTCTCCTCGACGGTCGCACCCCACAGGCTCAGCCGGGAGAACCAGGCGACGGCGCCCCGGTCGTCGACCAGCTCGGTCGGCGCGCCCGACCGGTCGGCCACGACGACGTGGAACTGTTCGCCGGCGAACTCCTGCGCCGAGCGGAACACCCGCTCCCGCTGGATCAGCGGCCGGAAGCCGTCCGGCTCGTAGTCCCACACGGTGACCCGCGTGCCGGTGGCGTCCGAATGGGCCTGCTCGACGAGCACCTGGTCGTCCCAGACGAACTCGACGCGCTCGGCGACGCTCGTGCCGTCCGGGCCGAGCCGCTCCTTGCCGATCCGCCTCCCCAGCGGGTCGTAGGTGTACCGCCACCGCGTGCCGTCCGGGGTCCGCACCCCGGCGAGCCGGTCCTGCGGGCCCCAGGCGTACTGCCAGGTCCCCGCGGTCTCGGTCTCCCGGAGCACGAGACGGCCCCGGTCGTCGTGGGTGAAGCGGGTCCGCCCGGCCGTCCGGACCACCGTGCCGGCGAACGACCGCGGCCCGAGCGCGTCCTGGCCGGTGGCCGGCCAGACGGCGTCGGTGACGTTGCCGGCCGCGTCGTAGGCGTACCGCTCGGACCACCGCGGCGCCTGCACGCCGACGACGCGGGCACGCTGGTCGAGGGTGAACCCGCGCGGCCCGGTGAGCCGGTCCTGGACGCCGGTGAGCGCGCCGTCCGGCCGGTAGGCGTAGGAACGCTGCTGGCTGAGCTGCCCGGTCGCGGCCGTGATCGTCTGCGAAAGCAGCTGCGCGTCCGGCGTCCACGCCTGGCTGATCGCCGCGCCGGAGTCGAGCGCGCGCCGGACCTCGCGGCCGGCGTGGTCGTGTTCGAACCGCAGTGTCCGGCCGGCCGTGTGCACGGCGACCGGCTGGTCCAGCGCGTCGTACTCCCAGACGCTCTCGGCACCGGACGGCGTCCGGCGCCGGACACGGCGGCCCAGGGCGTCGTAAGCCGACTCGACCGTGCGGCCGTTGACCGTTTCGGCGGTCACCCGGCCCGCGGCGTCCCGCTGGAACGTCACCCGGGTCCGGCCGTCGTCGGCTTCCAGGAGGTGGCCCGCGGTGCTGTAGGTGTACCGCGTCGTGACCGGCCCGCAGGTGTGCTCGACGACGTTGCCCACCAGGTCGTGGCGGAAGGTCGTCGTCTCCCCCGAGTGCGTCCGGGCGACGAGCTGCCCGGCGGCGTCGTAGCGGTAGTCGACGGCCGTGCCGGCGAAGTCCGTCTCGCGCACCAGGTTCCCGGCCGCGTCGTACTCGTAGCGCCAGACGAGCCCCTGCTCGTTCGTGACGGCGGTGAGCCGCAGCATGGTGTCGTAGGCGAACTCGACCCGGCTGCCGTCCGGGCGGATCTCCGCCGCGGGCAGGTCGAAGTGCGTGGTCTCCGCCCGGGTGACCGCCCCGGCCGCGTCGGTGTAGGCGACGCTGTTGCCCTCGCCGTCGAAGGACCACCGCTCGACGGCGCCGCTCGGGTGCCGGTGCCACGCGAGACGCCCGTCGACCGTGTAGCCGAAGCGCTCCACGCTCCCCGACGGGTCGGTGATGGCCCGGATGCGGCCGAACAGGTCGCGCCCGTACCGGGTCACGCGGCCGAGCGGGTCGGTGGTCGCGACCGGCAGGCCACTGGCGTCGGACTCGACGAGCAGGGTGTTGCCCAGCGCGTCGGTGACGGCCGAGACGTTCCCGTCGCCGTCGTAGGCGTACCGGGTGGTGGCGCCGGCCGGATCGGTCACCGCGGTGAGGCCACCGCGTTCGTCGTACTCCCAGCGCGTGACCACGCCGGGTGCTTCGGTCATCGACAGCGGCAGGCCGAACCGGTTGCGCTCGAAGGTGATCTCGGCGCCGTCCGGGCGGGTGATGGTGACGAGGTGGCCCGCGTCGTCGTAGGTGTAGGCGGTGGTGCGGCCGAGCGGGTCGGTCTGGCGCAGGAGCCGGTCGTGGGCGTCCCACTCGTTGACGATCGTGCCGCCGAGGGGGTCGATCTCCTTGACGACCTGGCCGGCTTCGTTCAGGTGGAACTCGGTGCGGTGGCCCAGGGCGTCCGTGGAGCGGGTGACGCGGTTTTCGGTGTCGTAGGCCAGGGTGCCGGTGAAGAACCCGCCGGCGCCTTCGGTGCGGACGCAGCGTCCGTGCTGGTCGTAGGTGTAGCGGTACCACTCGCCGTTGCGGTCGGTCCAGGCGGTGATCCGCCCTGCCGCGTCGTAGGTGTACCGGAATGCCTGCCCGGAGGTGTTGGTGACCGTGGTGAGCTCGCCGGCGGTGTAGCCGTAGCGCATGAGCTCGACCTCGGTGCCGTCGGCCGCGACCGCGTGCAGCGCCGCGACCAGCCCACCGGCCGTCTCGACGCGGACGGTGTAGCCGCCGCTGTGCCGGATCCCGGTGGGCACGCCGCGGGCGTCGCGGGCGAACTCGATCCGGTTGCCGTGCCGGTCGCCGACCGACGTCAGCGGCAGTTCCGGCCCGCCGGGGGCGAAGTACAGCACGTGCGCCCGCTCGAAGTCCTCGATCAGGTAGCCGCCGTCGTCGGTGCGGGTCAGGCGCCGTTCGGGTCCCTGGTCGCTGGTGGTCCAGACGCCGACGACCGGGTACGGGAACTTCTGGATCGTGCCGTCGGCCGCGGCGAAGGTCAGGCCGTCGTCGCCGGCCGCCAGCCGCTGGTCCAAAGTGGACACCCAGCTGGTGCCGAACCAGCGGCCGGCCCGGTGGGCCGAGAAGTGCGTGCGCTCGACGACCAGGGGCAGCACCCCGAGGAACTCGGCGTCGACCTCGCTCATCACCATCTGGCCGGTGGAGACGTCGATGGGGTCGGTCACGCACCGCGTGTTGTCCTGCGAACGCGGGTTCGGCTTTTCGTCCTTCAGCGGCGGCGGGCTGTCCGAGCCCTTGCCCTTGCCACCCGAACCGGGCCCGTCGAGCCCGCGCGATCCGGTCGGGCCGTTCGGCGTGGGGTCCGGGCTCTTCGGGCCGTCGTCGGGCCCCTTCGACGCCGGTGGCGGGTCGGTCTTGGGAGGCGGGTCGGCTTTGGCGCCCGCCGCGCTGGTGCTGTCGTCGCCCTTCGGGGGCGGGTCGCTCTTGGGCGGCGGATCCGTCTTGGGTGGTGGGTCGGTCTTCGGGGGCGGGCCGCCCTTGTCCCTCGGGCCGTCGATGCTCTTCGGGTTGCCCTTGATGTCGGCGTGCTTGGGCGGCGGCGCGGCCTTGCCCGGCTTGATCTTCCGCAACGCTTCGCCGCGTCACCGAACAGATCCCCGGCCCGCTTCAACAACGGGACCAGCGCCTTCAACGCCTTCACCAGCCGCTTGACCAGATCCGCGATCTTCGACGCCGTCTTCGCCACCGCGTTGACCACCTGCGGCACCACCCAGGTCATCCCGATCCCCAGGGTGAACACCACCTGCAGTGCCCAGCTGATCAGATGCCCGACCAGCTCCGCGATGATGTCCCGCACCAACGCCCGCACCGCGGCGACGACTTCGCCGGCGGTTTTGACGCCGCTGGAGGCGCCTTCGCAGCCCTTCTGGGCGGTTTCCAGCAGCGTCACGGTGTCCTGCGCCCGCTGCCGATAGGCGTCCCCGGCCGGCCCGGTCCAGGACGCGGTATCCGCTTTGACCATCCCGGTCAAGTCCTCACCGATGCTGCCCAGCTCGGTCGCGATGTTCTTCCAGGTTTCGGACTGCGCCGCGATCTCGTCGGCGTTGCCGGTCAGCCCGTTGAGGGCCTCCTTCAACGGCCCCACGTGCTCGATCAGCCAACCGACCCCGGCCGCCAGAATCGCACCGAAGGGATCCATCGC
>NZ_JBFACT010000066.1:0-51834 GCF_040640995.1 Amycolatopsis sp. NPDC021455
CGCGCGCGTGGGGGGGCCCCCCCGCCGGGGGGGGGGGGCCGGGGGGGGCCGTTATTGTCTTCGCGGGTTGTTGGTCGGTCCCCGATGACTCATTCGCGACCCTCTGCCCTGGTCCGGCCGGGGGAGCGCGGCCTGCCGGACGGTGCGGGTCACCCGGCTCGGCATGTCGTGGGCCCAGGCGGTCCGGCCGCCGTGTGCGGCCCACTAGGCTCGGGCCCATGTCGCGCCGTTCCCTCCACACGCCCGCTCCCGATGCCGCCGCCCTTCGTGCCCGGTTGGACCGCGCCCGGGCCGCCGCGGCCGCCGCGAGCACCGATGCCCTGCTGATCGCGCCCGGCTCCGACCTGCGCTACCTGCTCGGCCAGGCGGGTGGCTCGTTCGAGCGGCTGACCACCCTCGTCGTTCCGGCCGACGGCACGCCCGCGCTGGTGGTGCCGAAGCTGGAGGCGCCCGGCTACGCCGACGTCCCGACCGACGAGCTCGGCGTCGAGTTGCTCACCTGGGTGGACGGCGACGACCCCTACAAGCTGGTCGTCGACCGGCTCGGCAAGCCCGGCCGGGTCGCGGTCAGCGACTTCACCCCGGCGCTGCACGTGCTCGCGTTGCGGGCCGCCCTCGGGGAGGCCGAGCAGACGCTGGCCGGGCCGGTCGTGCGGGAGCTGCGGATGCGCAAGGACGCCGCCGAGATCGCGTCGCTGCGCGAGGCCGGTGCGGCGATCGACCGGGTGCACGCCCGCGTCCCGGAGTTCCTGCGGCCCGGCCGCACCGAGGCGGAGGTCGGTGCCGACATCGCCGCGGCCATCGTCGAGGAGGGGCACGTCCAGGCGGACTTCGTCATCGTCGGTTCCGGCCCGAACGGCGCGAGCCCGCACCACGACGTCTCCGATCGCGTCATCGAGGAGGGTGACGTCGTGGTCGTCGACATCGGCGGGCCGCTGCCGGCGGGCTACAACTCCGACTCCACCCGGACCTACGCCGTCGGCGAGCCGCGGGATGCCGACGTCGCCGGGACCTACGCGGTGCTGCAGCGTGCCCAGGCCGCCGCGGTCGCCGCCGTGCGGCCCGGCGTGACCGCCGAGGCCGTCGACGCCGCCGCGCGCGACGTCATCGCCGAGGCCGGGTTCGGCGAGTACTTCATCCACCGCACCGGCCACGGCATCGGCCTGGACGTGCACGAGGAGCCGTACATCATCGCGGGGAACGCGCTGCCGCTGGAGCCGGGCATGGCCTTCAGCGTCGAGCCGGGCATCTACCAGCCGGGCCGGTGGGGCGCCCGGATCGAGGACATCGTCATCGTCACCGAGGACGGCGTCGAGTCCGTCAACAACCAGCCGCACGAGCTCGTCGTGCTGGACGCATGACGCCCGGCGGCCTGGAGCCGCTCGACCAGGCGATCGTGCAGGAGCTCGCGGCCGACGGGCGGCGCAGCTTCACCGACCTCGCCGAGCGCGTCGGGCTGTCGGTGTCGGCGGTGCACCAGCGGGTGCGCCGCCTCGAGCAGCGCGGGGTCATCCTCGGCTACACCGCGCGGCTGGACGGCGAGCAGATCGGGCTGCCGCTGACGGCGCTGATCTCGCTGACGCCGAACGACCCGGCGGCGCCGGACGACTACCCCCAGCGGATCCAGCACATCAAGGAGATCGAGTCGTGCTACTCGGTGGCCGGCGACGAGTCCTACATCCTGCTGGTGCGCGTCCAGTCGCCGCTGGCGCTGGAGGACCTGCTGCGCCGGATCCGGGAGGCCGCGAAGGTGTCGACGCGCACGACGGTCGTGCTCTCTACGCCGTTCGAGGGACGTTCGCCGACGTTCTGATCCCGGCGTCCCGCCCGGTGGCCGGGGCGCTGGTACGGTAAAAGGTATGGCAACACGTAAGGTGACTCTTTCGCTGGACAGCGGCGCGCTGGAATTCGCCGAACGAGCCGCGAAAGCCCACGGAATCTCGGTCTCGTCCTGGCTGTCGAAGGCGGCCAGGCGCGAGGCGGTCCGCACCGGCTACACCCCGCAGAAGCCGGAACCGGGCGTCGCGGAATCGGACGAGGCCGAACGCAGCGCGGCGGAGAAGGATCTGCGTGCGCAGGGGTGAAGTCTGGACGTACCACCCCCCGACCGAACCGGCCCGGCAGCGCACGGTCGTGCTGCTGTCCTCGGACGGGGTGAACGAGTCCGAACGGCCCTGGCTGCTCGGCACCGAACTGCTCGACCGCGACCCGATGGACATCCTCGGCGTGGCGATCGACGCCCGCTACTGGGTGTCGACGCTCAACCTGACCCGGCTCTACCGACCGTGGTTCGACGAACGCGTCGCCGAGATCGACCAGGACGTCCAGGAACGCATCGACATCGCCCTGCGCGCCGCCCTCGACCTCTGACACCGCGTACCGGAACGGTACGTCAGCGGGCGACGACTTCCGGGGCCGCGTGGAGCTTGCCGTCCGCACCCGCCAGGCAGGACGCGTTGCCGTCGCGGGCCGCGATGAACTCGGTGAGGCAGTTGGCGATCGCGGTGTGGCCGGCGGCGTTGGGGTGGAACGACTCCTGCAGCGCGTGTCCCGCCCGCTCGACCCGGCTGAGGTCGGCCAGCTGCAGCGTCAGCCGCGTGAACCACTCCGTGGCGGGGTTCGCGCCGCCACTGCACGCCTCGTGTTTGAAACCCGCCTTGGCCAGGTCCAGGAACCGCGCGCCGGACTGCTGTGCGGCTGCCTTCAGGCCTGAGGACAGGATGCCGATGCCGGTCTGGGAGATCCACTGCAGGTCCTCGACCCGGAACGGGCAGCCGTTGAGGCTGCGCAGGTCCTCCGGCAGGTCGGGGCCGATCGGCGCGGCGTAGGACTGCAGGATCAGCTGGTAGTCCGCGGGCACGTATCCCGCCTGCGCCAGCACCGTCTTCACGTCCGAGACCGCCTTCGCGACCTTCGGCACCATCGCGTCCACTTTGGACTGCCAGGTCTGCTTCAGTGCGGTGCTGCAGGGCGGGCCGCCGGGGCTGAACCACGCCTTGAAGCACTCGGTGACCTGGTTGGAGAACTTCGGTTCGTCGTTCGCGCCGACCGCGATCACCACCGCGGCCACCCGGTGGTCCTTCACCAGCGCCGCCAGTTGCTGCGCCTGCGAACCTTCCGTCCACTGCTTGACGTCGCCGAGCGCGACCTGCTCGGCGGGCGCGCCGGAACAGCCGAGGTTCACGTGCGCGGTGACACCGGGCACGGCGATCTTCTCGACGAACGCGTTGGGGGAGCGGTGGCACCAGTTGCCGCCCTGGCCGTTGGTGGCGGCGGTGTACTGCCCGGCGCCTTCGCCGGAGACCGTGCTGTCACCCATCGCGACGACCGTGAGCGGGCCGGTGCCGGGCGGTCCCTGCCGCGGCTGTGGGTGTCCGGGGCGGCTTTCCGAGCCGAAGAAGACGAAGAACGCGGCCAGCACGGCCACGCACGCGAGGACCAGGGCCCCCCAATACCACCGAAGACGTCGCATCGCCGTCGATTCTACGGATCGGGTGATCGACTTCGGTCCCGGACACGGTGCGTCACCGGTCACTCCGCGCCTTGACGAAACGGACTGTGGTCCGATACGGTCAAGGCATAACCGGACCGTGGTCCGTAAAACTGTCGAGGAGCCGAGACATGCCCGATCTGCTGCACATTTCCGCGTCGCCCCGGGGCGAGGACTCCCAGTCGCTGCGCCTGGCAGCTACTTTCCTGGACACCTACCGCACCGTTCACCCGAGCGCCGAGATCGACGAATGGGACCTCTGGGACGGCTCGCTGCCGGCGTTCGGCCCCGCCGCGGCGCGCGCCAAGATGACCGTCTTCGGCGGCGGCACTCCGCAAGGTGAAGAAGGCGAGGCGTGGCGCGCGGCCGGCGAAGCCTTCGCCCGGTTCGACGCCGCCGACCGGATCCTGTTCAGCGTGCCGATGTGGAACTCCGGGGTGCCGTACGTGCTCAAGCAGTTCATCGACGTCGTTTCCCAGCCCGGCCTGGTCTTCGGCGTCGACCCGGTGACCGGCTACCAGCACCTGCTCGCCGGCCGGGGCAAGCGCGCCGCCGTCATCTACACCAGCGCCGTGTGGGCGCCCGGCCTCGGGCCCGAGTTCGGCGCGGACTTCCAGGCGCCGTTCTTCACCGGCTGGCTCAACTGGACCGGCATCGACGACGTCGCCGAGATCCGGTTCCACCCCACCCTCACCGGCGACACCGAGGAAGCCTTCCGCATCGCCCACGAAACAGCCCGGGACGTCGCGAAGGCGTTCTAACCCGCCTCGGTCAGGTCAGTGGCCGCCGCGAGGCCGGCGGCCAGATCGGCGATCGTCCGCACCGCCGGATTGTCGTTGCCCGGCAACCACACCAGCTCGGTGAGCGCGACGTCGTCCTCCAACGGGACGAACGCCACGCCGGTGCGGCGGAGGCTGTGCGACGAGCGGGCCAGCCGGGTGACGCCGACCCCGGCCGCGACCAGGCCCAGCAGCCCCTGCACGGTCGACGCCCGCTGCACCACGCGCGGGATGAAGCCCGCGGCGGCGAAGTCGTCGTCGTAACGGCGGTGCCAGGGATCCCAGCTGCTGCGCGGGGTGAGAACCCACGGCTCGGCGGCCAGGTCGGCCAGCTTCAGCGAAGCCCGGCCGGCCAGCGGGTGGTCGGCCGGGAGCACCGCGCAGACCTCCTCGGTCAGCAGCGTCCGCGACACCAGGCCCTCGACCAGCGGCGGCCGGGTGAAGGCCAGGTCGAACCGGCCTTCCCGCAGACCGTCGACGAGCTCGGCGATCGACGCCTCGGCCGTCGACACCGCGAGGTCGGGGAACCGCTCACGGACGGCGCGGACCACTGGCGGCAGCAGGTAGTTCGCCGTCGTGGCGAGGAAGACCAGCCGCACGCTGCCGATCTCGCCGCGCACCGCCCGCCCGAGCGTCGCGACGGCTTCGTCCGCGCGGGCCAGCACCGCGCGGGCCTCCGGCAGGAACAGCTCCCCGACGGCGGTGAGCCGCGCTCCGCGCGCGCCTCGGTCGAACAGCCGCGCGCCCAAGGCCCGTTCCAGGACGGTGATCTGCTGCGACAGCGACTGCTGCGCGATGTGCAGGCCCGCGGCGGCGCGGGTGAAGCTGGTTTCGTCGGCGACAGCGACGAAGTAGCGAAGCTGCCGCAACTCGGGAGTCACAGGCTCAGACTGTAGCCGCGGCAGGACATCGGTGTTGGCCGCCCGGTCATGATCGTCGCCAGGATGGAAGGAGGAAAACCACTGGGAGGAAACCGAAGATGACGAACACCGACGGCCGCGTCTGGCTGATCACCGGCTGCTCCGCCGGCTTCGGCCGGGAAATCGCGCTGGCCGCCCTGGCCGCGGGCGACCGCGTGCTGGCCACCGCCCGGCGGCCGGAGACCCTGGCCGAACTGCGGGAACACGGTGGCGATCGGGTCCGCACCGCGGCACTGGACGTCACCGACGCCGGTCAGATCGACGCGGCGGTGAAGACCGCGCTCGAGGAGTTCGGCCGGATCGACGTCGTGGTCAACAACGCCGGCAGCGGCACGGTCGGCGCGGTCGAAGAGCTCACCATGACCGAGCTGCGCGCGGTGATGGAAGTGATGTTCTTCGGCGCGGTCGAGGTGACCAAGGCCGCGCTGCCGCACCTGCGCGCGCAGGGCAGCGGCACGATCGTGCAGATCACCTCGATGGGCGGGCAGCTGGCCCCGCCGGGCTACGGCGCCTACTGCGCGACCAAGTTCGCCCTGGAAGGCATCTCCGAAGCACTGGCCGCGGAGGTCGCGCCCTTCGGCGTGAAGGTGCTGATCGTCGAGCCCGGCGCGTTCCGCACCGAGTTCGGCGGCGCCCGGATGCACCGGTCCCGCACGATCGACGCCTACACCGTGTCCACCGGCGGAACCCGCGAAGCGGTCGAGAACATGGACGGCACCCAGCCCGGCGACCCGGCCAAGGCGGCCGCCGCGATCGTCCGCGCGGTGGGCAGCGACGACGCGCCGCTGCGGCTCGCGCTGGGCGCGGACGCCGTCGAAGCGATCCGCGCCCACCACGAGGCCGTCGCGGCGGACCTGGCCGCCTGGGAGGAGGTCAGCCGGGCCACCGCGCTCGACTAGCTCTGGGGGTCCTGCAGGAGGCCGAGGACGTTGCCGTCGGCGTCGGTGAAGGTCGCCACCAGGCGCCCGTTGCCGACGTCCTTCGGCTCGTCCTTGACCTTCGCGCCCGCCGCGGTCACCTCGGCGAGCTTCGCCTCGATGTCGCCGACGTGCCAGTACGTCACCGGCCCGGTCATACCCTGCTGCGCGCCGTTCGGCACCAGGCCGATGTGCTGGCCTTGCGTGTCGTAGCCGACGTAGTAGGGCGCGTCGGCCTGCGGCTCGGTACCCAGCAGGGCGGTGTAGACGGCCTTGGCGGCGGCCAGGTCGGTGACGGGGTGCAGGACGGTCTTGATCCCCTGGGTGCTCATCTTCGGTGCTCCTGAAGTCGTGGTCCGTGGTACGTCGACGACGCTATTCCCGGCCCGCTGACCAGCGCTTCTCGATTCCTGATCGGTTGGCGGGGTCACCGCGGCTACACTCCGGACCGGCATCGGGACGGAGTTGGGGGGACCGCGATGAGCGGGAGCAGGGTTTTGGTGGCCGGGGCGAGCATCGCGGGGCCCGCGCTGGCCCATTGGCTGAGCCGCCGCGGAGCCGAGGTGACCGTGGTCGAGCGGGCTCCCGGACTGCGTCCCGGCGGGCAGGCCGTCGACGCGCGCGGGGTCGCCAAGGAGGTCATCCGGCGGATGGGGCTGGACGCCGCGGTGCGTGCGGCCCGCACCGAGACCGCCGGCGCGCACACCGTGGACGTCGGCGGGAACGTGCTGGAGACCTTCCGCGCCGAGGACGACGGCGGCGACGGGTACATCGCCGACATCGAGATCCTGCGCGGAGACCTGTCGCAGGTGCTCTACGACGACACCCGCGCTCGTGTCGAGTACCTCTTCGGCGACCGCATCGCCGAGCTCACCCAGGACGCGGACGGCGTCGACGTCACGTTCGCGGGTGGCGACCGGCGGCGCTTCGACCTGGTCATCGGCGCCGACGGACTGCACTCGGCGTTGCGCGCGATGGTCTTCGGGCCCCGCGAGCGGTTCGTCCGCCACCTCGGGCTCGTGCTGGCCTTCTACAGCGTGCCCAACGAGTTCGGGATCGACCGCTGGATGCTCGACTACCAGCACGAGGGCCGCTCCGCCGGCCTGCGGCCCCTCAAGGACCCCACCCGGGCGATGGCCATGCTCTCCTTCCCCTCGGCCGGCTTCGACGTCGACCACCGCGACATCGAGGCGCAGAAGAACCTCCTGCGCGAGCGCATGGCCGGTCTGGGCTGGCAGACCCCGCGCATCCTCGCCCACCTGGACAGCACCCCGGACTTCTACCTCGACCAGGTCGCCCAGGTGGTCATGGACCGCTGGTCGCACGGACGAGTGGGGCTGATCGGCGACGCGGCGTCCTGCTCGTCGCCGATGTCCGGCGGCGGCACCGGGCTGGCCCTGGTCGGCGCCTACCTGCTGGCCGGCGAACTCGCCGCCGCCGGGTGGGACCCCGAGGCCGGGTTCGCCGGCTACGAGACGCGGATGCGCCCGTACGTCGAGGCCAACCAGGAGATCGGCCGGCTGCACGTCCAGAGCCGCGACGCCGCCGCGGACGCCGAGCCCGACATGGAAGCGCTCATGCCGCTGATCGAGCGCGCCATCAACGGCGTCGACCTGCCCGACTACGCCGGGGTGCCGGACTCCGGGGCTTCGGTCAGTCCAGCAGCGCCGTAAGGACGCCGTCGAGCAGCCGGACACGGCGGTCGGCGATGCGGTGGACCTCCTCGTCGTGGGTCGCCACGATCACGGCCGCCCCCTCTTCCGCGCACCGGCGCAGCAGCCGCAGCACCCGGGGCGTCGAGCCGGCGTCCAGGTGCGCGGTCGGCTCGTCGGTCAGCAGCACCCGCGGCCGCCCGGCGACCGCCCGGGCCAGCGCCACCCGCTGCTGCTGCCCGAACGACACCTCCAGGGGGTAGCGGTCGCCGAGCCCGCCGATGCCCAGCTCGTCCAGCAGGCCGGTGACCCGCTCGGCGATCGCCGACGGCGACGGGCGCGGGACGTCCGCGCGCAGCCGCAGCGGCAGGGCGACGTTCTCGGCGATCGTCAGCTCGTTGGCCAGCCCCAGGGCCTGCGGCAGCACCGCGCACGTGTGCCACGGCGGCGCGCCGCTGATGGGGACGCCGTCGAGCAGCACACAACCGGAGTCGGGGGAGTCGAACCCGCACAGCAGCGCCAGCAACGCGCTCTTGCCCGAGCCCGACCGGCCCGACACCGTCACCAGCTCACCGGCACCCACGCGCAGCTCCAGCCCGCGCAGCACCTCGATGTCCCCGCTCGGGTGGGCGAAACTGCGGCGCAGCCCGACGGCTTCCACGACTGTCATGCCGGCGGCTCCCGTTCTTCGACGCCTTCGAGCGAACCCTTGTGCAGCCGGGCCACCCGCGCGCCGAGGTCGATGAGGCGCTCGTCGTGCGAGGCGACGAGCACCGCGAAATCCTGGTCCACCAGAAACCGCAGGGTGTCCAGCACCAGGTCGGCCGACGCCGCGTCCAGCTGCGACGTCGGCTCGTCGGCCAGGACCACCGTCGAGCGCGCGGCCAGCACGCACCCGAACGCCAGCCGCTGCTGCTGCCCGCCCGAAAGCGCGGAGATCTTCCAGCCGCCGGTGCCGTGCAGGCCCAGCTGCCCGAGGATGTCCTCGGCGGTGCACTCGGTCCCGGCGGCCTCGGCCGCGGCACGGAGGTTCTCCGCCACGGTCAGGTAGCCCAGCAGGTTGTCGGCCGGGTTCTGGAACACCAGCCCCAGGTGGTGGCGCCGCAACGCCCGCCGCTCCCGGTGCCGGAGCTTGCGGACATCGGCGCCCTGGAACGTCATCGTGCCGCGCGCGGGCGGCTCGAACAGCCCCAGCACCCGCAGCAGCGTCGACTTCCCCGACCCCGACGGTCCCGCGAGCACGGTCATCCCGCGCGCGGGCACGTCGATGCTGACGTCGTCGACGCCGGTGACCACGCCGGCCGGCGTCTGGTAGTCGACACCGATGCCGCGTAAGGAAAAGAGGGGCTTCTCAGGCACGGATCAGCTCCGCGGTCCGGGCGGTGCGCACCGAGCGCACCGCGATCCAGCCGGCCAGGCCCACCACCAGCACGCCCACGGCCAGCACGGTCAGCACGAACGGCAGCGGATCCGGCAGCTCCGACCGCGGCGCGAGGAACGTCGCCGGGTCGAACCGCGGCACCGACAGGCCCGCCACCGAAACCCCGCACACGACCCCGACGGCGATCGCCAGCCCGCTCAGCGCGCCCAGCTCCATCAGGTGACTGGCCAGCAGCGTCCGCGGCCGCATGCCCATCCGCAGCACCAGCGCCCCGGCCAGCGCGTTCTGCCGCCGCCGGACCTCGACCGCCACCAGCAGCGCCAGGACCGCCACCACCCCGAGCACCGCACCCAGCAGCGCCACGAACGAGAACGTCCACGACACCACGAAGAACGGCAGACCGTCCAAAGCGGACTCGCGGCTGACCCGGTTCGGGATGAACACCCCCGCCGCCCGCAGCGCGGCGGTCGCCTCCGCCATCGGCGACGTCGTCAGCACACTCCACTTCGGCACCCCGTCCAGCTGCGCCCGGCCGAGCACCGCGCGCGAAACGACGTAGCCGGGGGAGGTGCCGATCATCGGGAACACCGGCAGGTCACCGGCGACGACGGCGTCCGGCAGGCCGCCCGGCAGCTCGCCGGTCTGCTTGGCCGTGTGCCCGACCCGGATCACCGGCGTGCCGCGCGGGTCCGGCTGCGAGATCTTCCGCAGCAGCTCGGGGAGGTCGCCGCCGGGGACGCGGTCCACGGCGGCGCCGCGGGCGAACGTCGCCGGGTCGACCACCAGCACCACGCTGCCGGTGCCGGTCAGCTCCCCGACCACGGTGCTGGTTCCCGCCAGCGACGCGGGCATCGCGATGTCACCCATGCCGATCGGGCTGTCGGTGTCGAGGCGGGTGTTGCTGCCGACGAAGATCGCCGACTTGGTGTCCAGGGCCTCCTCCTGGCCGCGGGCGATGCCGATCCCGGTGGCCAGCGTGCCGATGGAGAGGGTGCCGATGACCAGCACCCCGGTCACCGGGGCCCGGGCGCCGGCCAGCCGCCGGATCGCCAGCTGCAGCGCCGGGCGCGACCAGAACCGGGCCCGGTGCGAGGCGTGCAGCGCCAGCCACGCCAGCCGCGCGGTCAGCAGGCCCACGGTCAGCACCACGAACACCGGATACGTCAGCGCCAGCGGATCGACCTGCGGTAATGGATTTCCCAGCCGCGACGCAGTGCCGTAGCGGGCCAGGCGGGTCCAGCCCAGCCACGCCATCCCGGCCGTGGCGAGCTCCCACGGGAAGTACGCCAGCAGCCGCACCCGGTTGCCGCGGCGCCGGACCCGGCCCAGCTCGAACTCCCGGTGCGCCCGCACGGCCACGACGAGCGCCAGCAGCGTCAGCGACACCACCAGCGTCACCGCCGCGACGACGCCGGCGCGCAGCACGGCCGCCGGATCGGGTGCCCCGGGCGGCCCGTACACACCGAGCAGCACCCGCGCCGCGACCGCGCCCGCGGCGCCGCCGAGCAGGATCGGCAGGCCCAGTTCGGCGACCGCGAGCCCGCCCAGCGCCGCCGGGCCGCTGCCGCGGGCCGAGAGCAGCCGCAGCTGCGCGTGCCGCCGCTGGTACCACTGCAGGGCCACCGTGCCGAGGCCGGCGCAGCCGACCAGGACGCTGATCAGCGCCAGCGGCAGGATCGAGACGAACACGTTGTCCTGGGCCTGGCGGGCGATCACCGCCGAGCGCTCGAACGTCGGGACGTCGGCGGCGACCAGCGAGCCGAGCCCCTGGGCGGTCAGGTCGGCGCGGACGTCGGCGACGAGGTCGCGCGAACGGCGCACCAGATCCTCCGCCGCGCTCAGGGTCGTCGGCGCGGGCTCGTAGAAGGAGACGTGGAAGAACTCCAGCACCGGCAGGCCGATCGCCTGCACCGTGTCGTCGAACGTCTTCCGGTCGGTGGCGAACACGGTCGAGTCGACCGGGTCGTCGGCGAGCCGGTCGACGACGGCGCCGGACTGCTGCGAGCACCACCACCGCGGCGGCGGGTCGAGCAGGTCGCGGTAGATCCCGGTGACCGGCGGCAGCGGAACCCCCTGCAGGCTCGGCTTCGTGCCGACGCCGATGTGCTCGGCGTCGGCCACGACGTTGCCCAGCCACAGCCCCGGCGCGCGGGTGCCCTGCCGCAGCGCCAGGTTGTCCAGGCCGGCCTGGTCCCGGTAGCCGAACCGGACCTTGTAGTGCGGGTCGCCGTTGAACTCGACGCCGCGCAGCACGTGGGTGTACTGGCTGACCACCGGCGTGGAGAACCCGTGGGCGGCGGCGTGCCGCTGGATCGCGCCGGTCACCGCGGGGATGTCCCGGACCGGCATGTTGCCCTTGCCGAACATCGGGCCGTAGCTGTCGGGACAGGTGATCCCGGTCTGGTAGGCCACCGCCGCCCCGCCGGCCGCGGACGCCTGCAGCACCGCGGCGGTGCCGAGAAAACAGGCGAGCAACGAGGTCACGGCCGCCACGATCAACGTGAGCGGACTGGAAAGGGCGGCCCTCGGGGCCGCCCGCCACGGCTTGGTCACTCTGGGTTGTCCAATCTTCCCCCACTTCACCCGCATGGACGCACGCTACCGGCAGGCCCCTGGGAGTTGGAACGTTTATGTCACGATCGTTGCTCCACTGACTGTGGTCGGCCATTGGTTCAGTCCACTGTGGAAAGCGCTCTCGGCAGCCCCGGTTGGGCAATACGGAGGTTGGCCGGACCTTCGCGGCCGGAAAGACTGCGCGGGGACGATCTCCACCCCCGCAAAGGAGGAACGATGCCGCACATTCCGCTCGACCCGCAGCTGCCCGGGATCCGGTCGCTGATGGCCTACCGGCCCGAAACCGCCGTGCCGCTCAACCACCTGGCCCAGACCCTCCTGCGCGGCCCGAGCAGCCTCACCGTCGGGGAGCGCGAACTGATCGCGGCGGTCGTGTCGAACGGCAACGAATGCCGCTTCTGCCACGGCAGCCACGCCGCCGCCGCGGCCGAGACCCTCGACGGCGGCCGTGCTGTCGTCGACGCAGCCTGTGCCGGGGTCGACGACGCGCCCGTCTCGGAAAAGCTCAAGTCCCTGCTGCGGATCGCCCTCGCCGTCCGCGAGACCGGCCGTGCCGTCACGCCCGAACTGGTCGCCGCCGCGCGTGCCCAGGGGGCGACGGACCTCGAGCTGCACGACACCGTCCTGATCGCCGCGGCGTTCTGCATGTACAACCGGTACGTCGACGGGCTCGCCACCGTGGCGCCGGACGACCCGGCCGTCTACGACCAGATCGGGAAGGTGCTCGCCGCCGAGGGGTACGGCCGCTGATCAGGGCACCAGCACGATCCGGCCCGGCCGCGTCCAGGCGTCGCCGGCGTCGGCGAGCGGGACGCGCTCGTAGCCGACCGTGAGCTCGCCCGCCATCGCGTGAGCCACCACGGTGAGGAGGGCTTCGCGGCGCTCGTCGGCGGTGAGCTCGTTGTTCGTGTAGCCGAGGACGCGCAGCGACCGGCTGCGCAGTACGGCCGAGGGCACCGCGAACTCCTCGCCGGCCGCGCTGCCCAGGTTGACCAGCCGGCCACCCTGGCGCAGGGTGCGCAGCGCCGCCGCGGCCGGGACTCCGCACACCGGGTCGACGGCGAGGTCCACCGGCCCGGTGGCCTCACCCAGCCGCCGCGCCAGCGAACCCGCGTCGTCACCCTCCTCGAGCCGGACGACGCGGTCCGCGCCCAGCCGCAAGGCCCGCTCCAACGCGGCATCCGAGCGCGCGCACGCCACGACGTGCCCGGCGCCGGCCACCCGCGCCAGCTGCAACGCCGCCTGTCCGACCACGCCGCCCGCCCCGAGCACCAGCACGGTCTCGCCCGGCGCGAGCCCGCCCGTCGCCGTCAGGCACATCCACGCCGCTACCGCCGACAGCCCGAGCGCCGCGACGAGCGTGTGGTCGGCACCGGGCGGCAGGGCGACCAGATCCTCGGGCGCGACCACCGCGTGCTCGGCCATGCTGCCGTCCCCGGGACGCATGCCCGCGGTCGTGGCGAACCAGACCGGCGTCCCCGCCGGGTGCGTCGGCATCGGCCGCGTGAGGACGCCGACGCCCTGCACTCCCGGCACATACGGCGTCGAGGGAACGCCGAAGTAGGACGTGCCGGACGCGCAGAGCAGGTCGAGCGGGGTGATCGGCGCCGCCGTGACACTCACGGCGATGTCGCCGGACCCCGGCTCGGGGTCCGGCCGGCCGGTCACCACCGGGGGTTGCCCGGCCGCCCGGATCTCAGCGGCGCGCACGGCGGTCAGACGGGCTGGAGGACGAAGTCGTACCGCGCTTCCAGCCACGGCTCCGCCGACTCCCCGCCGTCCGGCGTCGGCCCGGGATCGCGCGGCTCGAAGGCGACGACCAGCTCCTGCTTGGTGCCGAACACGACGTCGCTGTCGAGGTACTGCGCGCCTTCCTGGAACAGGTGCGTGATCAGCGGCTCGTAACCGGCGGCGTTGATCAGGAAGTGCACGTGGGCGGGCCGGAAGTGACTGATGTCGGTGCCGCGGATGAGCTCGCCGACCGGGCCGTCCATCGGGATCGAGTACCCCTTGGGCGCGATGGTCCGCAGGCAGTAGGACCCGTCGGCGCGAGTGCTGTACTTCGCCCGCAGCCGGGCCTCGTCGACGTCCGGGATCTGCGACTCGTACGCGCCCTCTTCGTCGGCCTGCCACACGTCGAGGACCGCACCGGTGACGGGCGAGCCGTCGAGGTCGCGGACGAAACCGGTGATGTAGAGCGGCGTGCCGGGCAAGCCGTCGGACATGTCGCCGCCGAAGTCCTTCTCCGGCGAGCCGTCGATGTGGAACGGGCCGAGCACGGTGGCCGGGGTCGCCTTCGCGTCGAAGGCGTGGTTCATCTGGACCACCAGCATGCTCAGGCCGAGCACGTCGGAGGCGAGGATGAACTCTTCCCGCTTCTCGTCGCTGATCTGCCCGGTTCGGGTCAGCCACCGCATCGCGGCCATCCACTCGGTCTCGCTCAGCCGCACTTCGCGGGCGAAGGCGTGCAGGTGCCGCACGAGCGCGGCCATGACCTCCGCCGTCCGCGGGTCGTGCGCGCTCGCCCAGCGCTCCGCGGCGAGCTCGGTGATGTTGTCCTCGGTGACGAGCTGCATCGGCGTTCCTCTCACGGTTCCGGATCCGGGGCGACCGACCGGTTGTTCAGGTCGACCGACAGGAAGATGTCGTTCGCGACCGGGTGCCGCAGCTCCTCGGCGAGCTGGCCGATCAGCCCGGCGGTCCGGGCGAGCAACGCGAACCCCCGCAGCAGCTCCAGCGGCAGCCCCAGGTCGGCGAGCGCGGCCCCGCAGACACCGGCACCGTTGAGCGGCAGCGTCTTGCCCAGCACCCGCGGGTGCACCCGGCCGATCGCGGCGAACAGCTCCAGGTGCGGGCCGCGCAGGCCCTCCTCGTCGGCGATCGCGAACAGCCGCGGGGTGCGCGGGTCGCCGTCCTTGTGCACGTGGTGCCCGAGCCCCGGGACGAACTTCCGCTCCGCACGGCGCTTTTGGACGGTTTCGAGCGCGAGCGCGTCCCAGCCTGCCTCGTCCGTGGGCAGCTCGGCTTCGGCCAGCACGGCGTGCAGGAACCGGCCGCAGTCCTCGGTGACCCCCAAGAAGCGCGACCCGCCACCCAGCAGGCCCGCGGCCAGCGCACCCTGGACCGAGTCCGGCGCGGACAGGTAGGTCAGCCGCGTGACGATCGCGGTCGGGGTGAAGCCGTGGTCGGCCAGCGCGGCCAGCACCGCCTCGAAGACCCGGGTTTCCCCTTTGGCCGGACGGCGCTGGGTCGCCAGCCAGAAGGCCAGCTCGCCGAAGCCGACCGTGCCCATCACGTCCTCGGCGAGGTCCTGGCCGAGGAGCGTGATCTTGTCCTTTGTGGACGCTCCGAGCGCGGTTTCGTAGACCGGGTCAGTCATTCGCCGCCTCCGTCAGCCACGCACGCAGTTCCGCGCCGTGCTCGTCGAGTTCCGGCGGCGGCAGCCGGTAGGCGGCGGGGGTGGCGGAGAACCGGATCGGGTGGCGGGTGGTGGGGACGGCGCGGTCGCCGTCGCCGACCTCGACTACCGGGTCCAGCCCGAATCGTTCGGCCATCGCGAAGCCGCCGTCGATCGTGTTGATCGGTCCACAAGGGACACCGACCTTCGTCAGCGCGTCGAACCACTCGTCCGCGCCACGGGTCTTCAGGCGCTCCTCCAGCAGCGGCCGGAGTTCCTCGCGGTTCTTCGTGCGGTCGGCGTTGCGGGCGAACCGCGGGTCGTCCGGGACATCCGGCAGGTCCAGGACCTCGCACAGCCGGCGGAACTGCCCGTCGTTGGCCGCGGCGACGATCAGGTCGTTGTCGGCGGTGGGCAGCGGCTCGTAGGGGAAGACACTCGGGTGGGCGTTGCCCATCCGGTACGGCACCACGCCGCCGGCGGCGTAGGCCGAGCTGTGGTTCACCAGCCCGGTCAGCGCCGAGGACAGCAGGTTGACCTCGACGTGCTGCCCTTCGCCGGTCGCGTCGCGGTGGCGCAGCGCGGCGAGGATGCCGATCACCGCGTGGTTGCCCGCCATCACGTCGAACACCGAGATCCCGGCCCGGTACGGCGGCCCGTCCGGGTCCCCGGTCAGGCTCATCAAACCCGAGATCGCCTGCACCATGAGGTCGTAACCCGGCACGTGCCGTCCCTCGCCCGAGCCGAACCCACTGATCGAGGCGTAGACCGAGCCGGGGTTGGCCGCGCTGACCGCGGCGTAGTCGAGGCCGTACTTGGCCAGGCCGCCCGGCTTGAAGTTCTCGATCACCACGTCCGCGCGGGCGGCCAGCTCGCGGGCGACCGCGGCGTCCGCCTCCTCCCGCAGGTCGAGGGCGATCGACCGCTTCCCCCGGTTGACGCCGAGGTAGTAGGTCGAGACGTCGCCGCGCACCGGCGGCATCCACGTGCGGGTCTCGTCGCCCTGCGGGCCCTCGACCTTGACGACGTCGGCACCCAGGTCAGCCAGCAGCATCGTGGCGTACGGGCCGGCGAGCACCCGGGAGAAGTCCGCGACCAGCAGTCCCGCCAGCGGGCCCGTTGCGGTGGTGGTCACCCGGTTTCCTCGCCTTCTGTCCGTTCAGCGGACGAGTGTCCGCGAAGCAGTCTGCTCTGGCGCGCGGACCGGGTCAAGACACGGCGGGCACGGTCACGTGCGGGACGTCGTCCAGCCGGGCGAAGTCGGCGCTGATCTCCCCGGCGGTCTGCAGCAGCAACGGCAGGTGGTGCTCCAGCAGGCGGTCGACGGGCGTCTCCGCGGCGTGGCAGTTGACGTTGACGCCGGCGATCACCCGGCCGGACCCGTCGCGCAGCGGCGCGGCCACCGAGCGGATGCCCAGCGCGAGCTGCTCGTCGGTCAGCGCCCAGCCACGGGCCCGGACCTCGCGCAGCTCGGCGTCGCGCTCGGCCCGCTCCGGCTGCCAGCGCGGCACCAGCCCCGAGCGCGTCGGCTGCGCCAGCACCGCGTCCAGCTCGTCCGGCGGCAGGGCCGCGAGCTGCACCTTGCCCAGCGACGTCGGCAGCGCCGGGAACCGGGTGCCGATCTGCACGGTCAGCCCGACGATCTTCGGCACCGCCACCCGGGCGACGTAGACGATGTCCGAACCGTCGAGCTGGGCGATCGAACACGACTCGCCGGTGCGGGCGACCAGGCGCTCCAGGTGCGGCCGGGCGACGTCCCACAGGCCCATCGAACGCACGTAGGCGACGCCGAGGTCGAGCACGCGCGGGGTCAGGGCGTAGCCACGGCCGTCGGCGCGGACGTAACCGAGCTCTTCCAGGGTGAGCAGGATCCGGCGCGCGGTGGGGCGGGCCAGCCCGGCGGCCGTGGCCACCTCGGCCAGCGTCATCTCCGGCCGCTGCGGCCGGAACGCCGTGATCACCTCGAGCCCGCGCGCCAGCGCCTCGATGAAGTCGGGACCCGTTCCCTCGCGTGGCATGCGCGACCTCCTCCTGCAGTGGTCCTCCCGGGCAGCGTAGCGGCGGGGAGGCGGCGGGGATTGACACCGGCGCGGCACTGGGCAAAGGTGACTGCGCCCCTCAAGTGTCCGCAGGGCGGACGAGTGTACGCAACTGGAGGCAGCGATGACGCAGCCCACCGACGGTCCGGTCGTCCTCCGGGGCGGCACCGTGCTGACCCTCGACGACGCCCGCCGCGTGCTCGTCGGCGAAGACGTCCTCGTCGAAGGCGACCGGATCACCGCGATCGGCCCGGCACTGGAGGTGCCGCCGGGCACGACCGAGATCGACGCCAGCGGCGGGATCGTCCTGCCCGGCATGATCGACACGCACCGCCACCTGTGGCAGACCGCCATGCGCGGCTACGGCGCCGACTGGACACTCACCCAGTACTTCGTCTGGTACTACCTCGAGTGGGGCAAGGTCTTCCGCCCCGAAGACATCTACGCCGGCAACCTGCTCGGCGCGCTCGAGGCCCTGGAAGCCGGGGTCACCACGACCGTCGACTGGTCGCACGGCCTGCAGACCACCCAGCACGCCGACGCCGCGGCCGACGCGCTGCAAGCCGTGCCCGGCCGGTTCGTCCTGGCCTACGGCAACATCCAGGACGCGCCGGCGAACTGGACCGGCACCCCCGAGTTCCGCGACTTCGTCTCCCGCCGCATCACCGGCGACGACCTGCTCGGCTTCCAGCTCGCCTTCGACGTCACCGGCGACCCGGAGTTCCCCGAGAAGCCGGCCTTCGAAGTCGCCCGGGAGCTCGGCGTGCCGGTGACCACGCACGCGGGCGTCTGGGGCGCCACCGGCGACGACAGCATCCGGCTGATGCACGACCACGGGTTCATGACGCCGGAGACGATCTACGTCCACGGCGCGTCGCTGTCGGCCGACTCCTACCACCGGATCGCCGCGACCGGCGGCTCGGTGTCGGTCTCGACCGAAAGCGAGCAGAGCGCCGGCCAGGGCTACCCGCCCACCTGGGCCCTGCGGAAGTACGGCATCCCGGTGTCGCTGTCGATGGACACGTCGGTGTGGTGGAGCGGCGACCTGTTCTCGGCGATGCGCGCGACGCTGGGCGCCGACCGGTCCCGCGAGCACCTGGAAGCGCACGCCAAGGGCGAAACGGTCACGCACGCGGCACTGCGAGCCGAGCAGGTGGTCGAGTGGGCCACCCGCGGCGGCGCGCGGGCACTGGGCCGCGCCGACCTCGGCAGCCTCGAGGTCGGCAAGAAGGCCGACGTGGTGCTGCTGAAGAACGACGACTCACCGGCGTCGTTCCCGCTGCTCAACCCCTACGGCCACGTGGCGTTCCAGGCCCAGCGCGGCGACGTCCACACCGTGCTGGTCAACGGCCGCATCGTCAAGCGCGACGGCCGGCTGGTGGGCGTCGACCTGGCGGCCGTCCGCCGCCGCGTCGAGGAGACGGTGGAGCACCTGCGCGCGCAGCTGGGCGAGGAGGCGTGGCGGCAGGGGATGAACCCGGACGTCCCGGAGACGAAGATCCTCGACAACCCCTACACCTACACCGACTACCAGAGCGACAGCACCCACGGCGGCTGAGCTACCGTTCCGGCCGTGGCCCAGGTCTTCATCCAGCCCGCCTACGGCACGCCGGACGCACGCCGGTACGGATCGGAGTCCCTCGAGCGGACCGTGGCCTTCCGCGAGTTCGCCGACCTCCTCGACCCCGCGGACCTCGCCCGCCTCGACGCCCTGCACCCGGGCGGGCGAGCGCGGTTCTGGGGCGCCAAGGACAAGTACGACCGCCGGATGGACACCGTGACCACCGGCGACGTCGTGCTCTTCACCGGGCGCAAGCACGTCCAGGCCACCGCCGAGGTGGGGCACGGGTTCCGCAACCCGGCGTTCGCCCGCCGGCTGTGGCGCCCCGACCCCGGGAAGTGCCTGTTCAGCAACGTCTACAGCCTGCGGCGCTACCGGCGCGTCGAGCTGCCGTACGAAGAGATCTGGGCACTGCCCGGCTTCAACCCCGGCGACCACTTCATGGGCCTGCGGTTCCTCGACCAGGCGAAGTCCGCCGCCGTCCTCGGCCTGCTCCAGTCCACTTCCGCGCACTGAGCGGGCCGGGTCCGTACCGCGCGGACCCGGCCCGCTTCGGCCGCGAGCGTCAGCCCTGGTCGTCGTCGAAGTAGTGGTGCACGGCGTGGTCGACGGTCCAGTCGTCGGCGTCGGCCACCGCGGTGACCGAGTGCGCTTCGGCGCCGTCCACGCCCGCCGCGGTGTACCAGGAGTGGTGACCGGCGTAGTCCGGCACCGCCACCGAGTGCGCACCCTCCGACGATGCGCCGTACGGGCCGGCGGTCAGCTTCTCCGCCTCGTAGACGGCGTGGTGCTCACCCGCGTGGCTCACGACGTGCGCCGAGGACGCGCCGTCCACCCCCGCCGAGTGCGACTCGGCGGCGTAACCGACGTCATCGGCGTCCGTGTCGTCGGTGCTCGTGTCGTACACCGGGCGCACGGCGGGCGCCTCGTCCATGACCGGGTCCGGGTGGCCCACGACGTGGTGGGGCCGGGCCACGGCGGGAGCGTCGTAGTCGTCGTCCGAGTCCCAGCCGGACTCGCCGGAATGCGTCACGGCGGCGCCGCCGATGCCGGCCACGGCGGTCTCCGTCTCGGACCAGTGGTGGCCCCACCAGTCCGAACCCTCCTCGGTGTCGGTCGTGCCGGCCCCGCCGATGCCGGCCCAGCTGCCGGAGCTTTCGGCGCTCCACCCTTCGTCCGGCCACCCCAGCGGATCGGCGGTCGCGGGACAGGCGATGACGAGGGAAAGCGGCAGCGCGAAAGCGCCGGCGACAGCCAGTCGTCGCAATGCAGACATGATTTCTCGGGGTCCTTTCTCAGTGCGGCTCCCGGGTGAATTCTCCGGCCCGGGAGGTCGGGGCAGAAGTTCTGTCCGCTCTGCACGGTACCGCCCATTCTGGGCCGCTGACCTGCGCAAATACCCGATCGGTGTGCGGGAACCGCCGGGTGGAGGACAAATCCGGAACACGGTCGGACCAGCATAGGCCGCCCCCGAAGAAGCAGGCGTGATGAATGGCGTGAAATCACACGCTCAGGTAGTTCTCCGTTTAACGGGAAAGATCGTGGTCCGGGATTCGGGAGGCCGGTGCCGCGCGCGGGCGCCGCGGCGCCGATGATCTCCGCCGATGCCCCGACGGACCCGCCCGCGCCGGCCGCCGCGGCCGCGAGCCGGCCGTCGGCCGGTCACCCGACCGATATCCGCCGGACGGCGGGAATTCCGGTCGAATACCGGCGTCGCGCCACGATAACGGCGTCTTGAATCGATTGTTCCCACGGGTTTCACGGTCGTGGAGTAATCACCGAAATTTTCGTGAGTTGGTATACCCGAAAAGTTACTTAAACGACTCGTTCGGCCCAAGCCGTTTCGCGATGAACTGCGTAGGTTGCACGACATGTCGCGCATGAATTGGATCCTGGCCATCGTCCTGCCCGCCGCGGTGGTCGTGGCACCCGGCCCGGCGGCGACCGCGGCCGCGGTGACACCCGGGCCGGTGTGCGATCACCAGCCGGCGCTGAACGTGACCGCGCCGGCGGGCGCCGTCTCCGTCGACGCCGCGGTGCCCGGCGACCTCTACCGCAAGTCGCAGGAGTCGCCGCCGGGGACGACGTTCTGGTTGCCGCCGGGCAAGCACACGCTGGCCGCGGACCCGTTCGGGCAGGTCATCCCCAAGGACGGCGACGTCTACCTCGGCGCGCCCGGCGCGGTGCTCGACGGGCAGGGCATCAACCGGGCGGCCTTCACCCAGCTGGCGAAGGACGTCGTGATCCGCGGGCTGACGATCCAGAACTTCGTCGCCCCGCAGGACCAGGGCGTGGTCAACCACGATTCCGGTGCGCACTGGATCATCGAAAACACCACCATCCAGAACAACTCCGGCGCCGGGCTGATGGCCGGTGCCCGGCAGGAAGTGCGGCACACCTGCCTGCGCAACAACGGCCAATACGGCATGAACGCCTACCGCTCCGACAGCACCATCTCCGCGCTGGTCATCGAAGGCAACGAAATCGCGGGCAACAACACCGACGACTGGGAAACGCGCAGCCCCGGCTGCGGGTGCAGCGGCGGAATCAAGTTCTGGGTCGTCGACAAGGCCGACGTCCGCGGCAACTGGATCCACCACAACCACGGCGCCGGCCTCTGGGCGGACACCGACAACAACGACTTCCTGATCGAGAACAACCTCATCGAAGACAACGACGCCGAGGCGCTGTTCTACGAAATCAGCTACAACCTGGTCTTCCGCGACAACGTCCTGCGGCGCAACAGCCTGGTGGCCGGCAAGCGCCGGTCCGACAAGGGCGACAACTTCCCGGTGGCCAGCGTGTACCTGTCGGAGTCGGGCGGCGAACCGCGGGTGCCCGCCCGGACCCACCTGATCGACATCTACGACAACACCTTCGAGGACAACTGGTCCGGGATCACCGCGTGGGAGAACGCCGACCGGTTCTGCAACAGCCCGGCCAACACGTCGATCAACACGTGCACCAAGCTCGTCACCGACCGGACGCAGTGCTCCGCGCCGGCCATCGCGGACGAACCGCTGTACGACGACTGCCGCTGGAAGACCCAGCTCGTCGAGGTGCACAGCAACACGTTCCGCTTCGACCCGGCGCACGTCGGCTGCACGAACGGGATGTGCGGCAAGATGGCCCTGCTGTCCAACTACGGGACCTATCCCGCCTGGTCGCCCTACAAGGGCACGGTCATCCAGGACGCCATCACCCACGACCAGGACAACTACTGGTTCAGCAACGACTACTACGGCCCCTGGAAGTTCGTCGCGGGGGACACCTCCCGGGTCCTGACCGCCGACCAGTGGCAGTCGACCCCGTGGGACCAGGACAACTGCGCGACCTTCGACGACGTGATGCCGCGCTGCTGACCGGCCCGTGGTGACCGGGCAAGAGGTGACCGGGCAAGAGGTGACCGGAAAAGCGAGCAGGCGGAAAGTGTCCGCCGGTGCCTATGCTGGCTGGTCCCGTTCTCTCGCGAAAGGTCCCCACCATGGAACAGCCCGGGAGTCACGAAGCCGCGGCAACCGCCGACGGGGTGAACCGGCGCAGCCTGCTCGTCGGGGTCGGCGGCCTCCTCGCCGCCGGGGGAGCCACGTCCCTGCTCGCGTCGCCCGCCGCGGCGGACCCCGCAGCCCGGCCGGAGCGCGACGGCCGGGTCGAGGCCCTCCTCGGGAAGATGACCCTCGAGGAGAAGCTCGGCCAGCTCCAGCTCGTCGGCACCGAAGACGCCGCGCGGGCCGCGTTGGCGACCGGGCAGCTCGGCGGCGTCTTTTCGGTCGTGGGCGCCACGAAGCTCAACGCGCTGCAGCACATCGCCGTCGAACAGACCCGGTTGCGCATCCCGCTCATTTTCGGCCTCGACGTGATCCACGGGTACACCACGAACTTCCCGATCCCGCTGGCCCAGGGCGCGAGCTTCGATCCCGGGGTCGCGGCCACCGACGCGACGGTCGCCGCGAAGGAGGCCCGGCGCAGCGGGATCCACTGGACGTACGCCCCGATGATGGACGTGACCCACGAGCCGCGCTGGGGCCGCATCGCCGAGGGCTACGGCGAGGACCCCTACCTGGCGAGCCGCATGGCCGTCGCGAAGGTCCGCGGCTACCAGGGTGAGGACTACTCGTCGCCGGACCGGCTCGCCGCCTGCGCCAAGCACTTCGTCGCCTACGGGGGAGCGGAGGGCGGCCGGGACTACAACACCGTCGACGTCTCGCCGCAGCGGCTGCACAACCTTTACTTGCCGCCGTTCAAGGCCAGTGTCGAAGCCGGCGTGGCGACGGTGATGGCGAGCTTCAACACGATCAGCGGAGTTCCCGCCCACGGCAACGGTTACGTTCTGCACGACGTGCTCAAGGGCGCCTACGGGTTCCGCGGGTTCGTCGTCAGCGACTACACCGGCATCGAGGAGCTGATCCTGCACGGGCTCGCCGGGGACGGCGCCGACGCCGCGGCCGCCGCGCTGCCGGCCGGCGTGGACATGGAAATGGTCAGCACCAACTACGTGCGGTACGGCAGGCAGCTGCTGGCCGAACGCCGGATCACCCGCGACCAGATCGACGACGCCGTCCGCCGGATCCTGCTGGTCAAGTTCGAACTCGGGCTGTTCGAGCGGCCCTACGTCGACGAATCCGGTGAAGTGAAAGCGCCTTCTGCGGCCGCGCTCGCCGCGTCCCGGCAGGCCGCCGGGCGGTGCATGGTGCTGCTGAAGAACGACGGGCCGGTGCTGCCGCTGGCGAAGTCGGTCCGCTCGGTGGCCGTCGTCGGGCCGCTCGGCGCGGCGACCTACGACCTCAACGGCACCTGGCCGGGCCTCGGGACCGGGGCGTTCACCACGCCACCGGTGACCGTGGTCGACGGGATCAAGGCCGCGGCGCCCGGCGCCACCGTGACGTTCACCGCCGGCTGCACCGTCGACGGCACCGACACCAGTGGGTTCGCCGCCGCGCAGCAGGCGGCCCGCGCGGCCGACGTGACCGTCGTCGTGGTCGGCGAAACCGCCGCCATGAGCGGCGAAGCGGCCGCGCGCAGCAGCATCGACCTGCCCGGCGTGCAGCAGCAGCTGGTGGCCGCGATCAAGGAGACCGGGAAGCCGTTCGTGGTGGTGCTGGTCAACGGCCGTCCGCTGACGATCCCGTACCTGCACGACAACGCCACGGCCGTCCTCGAAGCGTGGGCGCCGGGGGTGCAGGGCGGGCACGCGATCGCCGACGTCCTGTTCGGCGTGGTCAACCCGGGCGGCAAGCTGCCGGTGAGCTTCCCGCGCGCGGTCGGCCAGGTCCCGATCTACTACAACCACGAGAACACCGGCCGTCCCGCCGATCCGGCAAACAAGTACACGTCGAAGTACCTCGACCTGGAGTCCGGCCCGCTGTACGAGTTCGGCCACGGGCTGTCGTACACGACGTTCCGCGTCGACGGCCTGCGCCTGTCGGCCACCCGGATGCCCGCCCGCGGCGGCCGGATCCAGGTCAGCGCCCAGGTGACCAACACCGGCGGCCGCACGGGCGACGAAGTCGTCCAGCTGTACCTGCGCGACCCGGTCGCGAGCATCGTGCAGCCGGTCCGGCGGCTCCGCGGCTTCGAGCGGGTCACCCTGGCCGCAGGCGCGTCGAAGACGGTGTCGTTCACCCTCACCCCCGAAGACGTCGGCTTCTACGACAACGCCGCGAAGTTCCGCGTCGAGCCAGGCGAGATCGAGGTCTACGTCGGCACCAGCTCGGCGGCCACGCTGACCGCGCGCTTCACCGTCACCTGACCGGCTCCTTGGCCAGGAGCATCGTCGCCGGCCCGAAGCCCGCCCGCCGGTAGAACGGCCTCGAGCGCTCGCTCGGGGCCAGCACGATCCGCACCGCACCCTGCTCGCGGGCGTAGCCGATCGCCGTGTCGAGCAGGGTGGTGCCGATGCCCCGGTCGCGGTGGCCGGCGAGGACGAAGGCGTTGCCCAGGTAGTACCAGAGCGAAGGCGCCCGGCCCGGTTTCGGCATCCGGGTGAAGGTGACGAGGTTGACCATCCCGACCGGCTCGTTGCCGAGTTCGGCCAGGAAGATCACCCGGCGCGCGGCCTCGGCCGCGTACCACTCCGCGAAGCGGTCCTCGAAGCCGTCGTCCTCCAGGGGGTGGCCGGACTCCTCCTCGACCCACGCACGGCGCAGCGCGGCGACCCGCGCCGCGTCGTGCTCGCCGGTCCGCCGTACGGTCAGGGTGCCTGACGTGATCGTCATGAGGGTCATCTTCGGGGAACTTCAGCCACTGCCTCAACTCGCTTTCGTCAGCTTATGTTGACGCCCACCTTGTGTCAGCTTATGCTGACGACATGGAGAAGACACTCGACCTCGCCGCCGGAGCCGCCAACAGCGATCCGGACATCGGGCTGCGCGCCGTGGCCTCGCTGCGGATCCTGACCGAAGAACTGGAAACCCTTCAGGTCGACCGGGCCCGGGCACTGGGCTGGAGCTGGCAGGACATCGCCGCCCGGCTCGGCGTCACCAAGCAGACGGTCCACCGCAAGCACGGCCGCCGGAACAGGAGCCGATCGTGAACCGAGCGTTCGACGACGGCGCCCGCCGCATCGTCGGCCGCGCCCAGCAACAGGCCCGCGCCCTCGGCCACGGCGGAATCGGCTGCGAGCACCTGCTGTTCGCCGTCGCCGAGTCACCGGACCCGGCCGGCGCGGTGCTGCGGGAGCACGGACTCACCCCCGCGCGCGTGACCGAGCAGACCCGGCGGCTGCTGGGCGGCACCGCCACCGTTTTCGACCGCCTCGACGGCGAAGCGCTGGCCAGCCTCGGCATCGACCTGCAGACCGTGCGCCGGACCGTCGAGGCCACGTTCGGGCCGGAGGCCCTGCGCCCGGCACGGCCCGGGCCGCGGCGACGCTGGTACCACCGCCGGCGCCCCCGCCGGCCCGGCGGGCACCTGCCCGTCACCGGCCGCGCCCAGCGCTGCCTGGACGCGGCCGTGCACGAGGCGAAACGCGCGGGCAGCACCGCCGTCGACGCGACGACCCTCGCCGTCGCGGTCGTCACCGCGGACGGCGGGCTGGTGCCCCGGATCGTGCACACCACCGGCGTCCCGGCGGAAGCCCTGCGCGCCGCCATCCTGCGCCGGGCCCGTCATGCGGGCTGACCGCCACCGGCCGGCGCGGTGGGTGCGCCGGATCGCCGTGGCCGGGTGGGCGTTCAGCTGGTACACGATCTACCGCGAGATCTTCGTCTGGCACCACATGACGACCCGCCTGCGCTTCCGGCCACCCGACCTCCCGCCGGGGATCGCCGGCCGGCCCCACCCGGGCTTACCCCTGATCGCGGTGTGCGTGACGTCGGTGGCGGCACCCCTGGTCGCCCTCGCCACCACGCTCGGCCCGGCACGCCGGCGAACGGCCGCCGGAACCGGCCGAAGCCGCCGCTGACGAGGGCCATTCCGCCGGCGACCGCGACGTGCGCCAGGCCCGCTTCCGCGCGACTTTCGCCGTCCGTGGCGCTGTACTAGCTTGGCCGGGTTGTCGAGAGGGGAGAGATCGACATGGGAATCGAACGGAGCCTGCGGAATTTCGTGGTCCGGACGCCGCTGGCGGAAAGCCGGCTCGTCGGCGGTGCGTACGCGGCGCTGAACCGCATCAGGTTCAGGCGTTCCTGGGACCGGCCCGTCGAGTTTCGCGGCGCCCGGTTCGTGATCGGCCGCGACCTGACGCTCTACCCGTTCGTGCGGTCCGGCGGATTCGAAGAACGGGAGCTGGACTGGCTGCTTCCGCGGATCAAACCCGCCGACGTCGTGTGGGACGTCGGGGCCAACGTCGGGATCTACACCGTTCTGCTGGCCCGGCGAGCTCGGCGGGTGGTCGCCTTCGAACCGATTCCGGCCACCATGGCGCGGCTGCGCGCGAACATCGGCCTGAACGGCGTCGACAACGTCGAGCCGGTCGAGGCCGCACTGGCGGACGAGGCCGGGCGCAGGCCGATGGCCGTCCTGGCCTCCGGTGCCGGTGGCTCCCACCTCGTGCGCGACGGTGGCGGCAGCTTCGAGGTGGTTGTCACGACCGGGGACCGCTACGCGGCCGAGCACGGCGCGCCCGACGTCGTCAAGGTCGACATCGAGAGTTTCGAACCGGAATTCGTCCGTGGTGCGTTCGCCGTGCTCCGGGACAACCGGCCATTGCTGACCCTCGAGGTGAACCGGACTTCGATGGCGACCGCCGCCGACCGCGCACGGTGGCAGGCCATGGCGGACGCCCTGTTCGGTTTGTACGGCGAGGCCGTCTGGTTCGGCCCTTCCGGGCCGCCGATGACCGTCCGCGGGTTAACGCCGGACGACGTTCCGCTTCGGCCTTGCACATTGGCGTTCGGAAGGGTTTGAGCGGCGAACGGCGGTAACGGCGGGCGTGCAACGCAAACGGCCGATCGTGCGTCGCCGGAGGACTGGCAAAAGAGTGGTGTCTCCGATCGGAAACCGGCCGGAAGCGTGCCCTCCAGGGCGATTGACATCGCACCTGTACCACTGATAACCGGGTGCGCCGCCAATGGTCCGGTCGTGTTGCACGCTTAGACTCATCGGCCGAAGCGGTTGTTGAAAATTTCTCATTCTTTCCCGGGCCTTCGGCGGGGAAAAGAATCATGGCCATTCCCGGTCATCGAGCTCGTGTTGACATCACTTCGGTAAATTGGAACACTGTGCCGCGGCGCCCGGTGCGGCGTCGCCTCAAAGGGGTTGTCGGATCTACCGATCACGGGGAGATCGGAAGCCGGCCGAACGGGATCGGCCGGTTGTCCCGGCTGACGACGTGGTTGCCGAAGTCGCGCTTTGCCTGGTCACATCCGTAGCCGTTCCACGGGTGTGCCATGCCTGTTTCCGCGCTGGCGGCCGTGGCGGATGCCGGGGTCATTTTCCGATCGCCTTTTCGCGCATTCATTGGGAGGAGAACATATGGGAATCCGTGCTTTGCGGCTGAAAACTTTCCTGGCGGTCGCCGGCCTGGTGGCCGGCGGCGCGCTGGTCGCGTCGGCGCCGGTCGCGGCCGCGGCGGCACCGGACGGTGTCGTGCAGTCCCCGCAGATCGACCGGCTCACCCAGGGGCAGGCGGAGAAGTTCTGGACGCCGGAGCGGCTGCGCAGCGCCAGACCGGTCGCCCAGGACGTCCCCAAGGTGGCGGCCCAGCCGCAGGCGGCCAACCCGGTGCTGACGCCGGGCGGTGACCAGTTCGGCAACGCGCAGGTCGCCCGGCCGTACACCTCGGACTTCAAGTCGCGGGTGACCGGCAAGGTCTTCTTCGTCAACCCCCGGGACGGCCTGACGTACGTCTGTTCCGGCTCGGTCATCAACTCCACCGGCAAGAGCGTGGTCGCCACCGCGGCGCACTGCGTGTTCCAGGGTGGGGCCGGCCAGTCGATCTGGAGCTCGAACTTCATCTTCATCCCGTCGTACGACAACAACAGCCGCCCGCTGGGCACCTGGAACGCCGCGCAGTTCTGGATCCCGACGACGTACTTCAACCACGGCAACGACGGCTTCACCCACGAAGACGACGTGGCGACCGTGGCGATCGCCGCGCAGGGCGCGAACAAGATCACGAACGTGGTCGGCGGCCTCGGCTGGGTGTCGAACAACTCCGGCACGATCAACGGCTGGGACACCCACGGCTACCCGCAGGAGATGTACGGCGGCCAGAACCAGCTGCACTGCATCGGCAACGGCCGCGACGCGGGCGGCTTCAACGGTGACACCTACCTGTTCACCAACAACTGCGTCGCGTTCGGCGGCTGGAGCGGCGGCCCGGTGATCAACGCCAGCAACCAGCTGCTCGCGGTCACCTCCGGCAGCGACCGGTCCACCAACTCGTTCTACGCGCGCGCCGCGTCGAACACGTGGATCCCGGTGCTCAACGCCGCCCAGGCGGCCGGCTTCTAAGGAACACCCCCGGCAGGGTGAGGGGCCACCGCGGCGGCTGTCCATTCCGGACACCGCCGGGTGGCCCCTCGTGGTATTGCGAAACGCCCCGAAAGGCGCCGGATCCCAGGTACTATCTCCCGGCCCGGGACCGAGGCTGGGAGGGCGACATGACGGCTGTCGCGGTCGTGCTCCTGGTGCTCGGTGCCGCGTTGACCATGGTGATGCCGGTCTGGGCGTTGCTGACCTGGGGTGCCCGCCGGGAACGGAGGCGGCTCGCCCGCCTGCCCGTCACCCGGTGCGCCGAAGTGACCGCCTCGGGACAACGGCTGTGCGCGGTCGAAGGGCGGAGTTCGCCCGGCCCGGCGGGACCGCTGATCGCGCCGCTGTCCGGCGAGCCGTGCGTGTGGTACTTCAGCCAGGTGGTGGAGAACACCATTTCCGACGGCGGTTCCACGATCCTGGCCTGGGAAGCCGGCGGCGACATGGCGTTCGCGGTCCGGGACGGTTCCGGGGCGGTCCTCGTCGACGGCCGGCTGGTCCACCCCGTCCGCCGCTCGAGCCGGACCGGCCACCGGCCGCCCGTGCGGCACGTGGTGGCGGAGGACGTGAGCTCCGCGCGGGAAAGCGCCCACCTGCGGGGCTTGATCGCCCGGGGCCTGGTGAGCGGGGAGTCGTTCGAACGCGGGCTGCTGTCGAGTTCGCTGGGCTGGAGTGTGCGCGAAGACGTGTTGCCGGCCGGCGAGCCGCTCCACGTGCAGGGACGGCCCGGGTTCCGGAACGGCCACCCGCTGCTCGGTGAGGCGCGCGGCAAGCACCTCGTCACCGGCGCCACCCGCGCACAGCTGACCGACGCCACCGAACAGGACGTGCGGACCGGCTCGGGATGCCTCCTGATCGGCGTCATCGCGGGCCCGCTCCTGCTCGTCGCCGGCTACCTGCTGCTGACGGGGAACGTCGGGTGAGCTCACGCCAAGGCTTGGCGGCGGAACTCGGCCGGGGTGACGCCGGCGGTGTTCTTGAAGACCTGGCCGAAGTGGGACGCGTCGGCGAAACCCCAGCGGGCGCCGATCGCGGCGACCGGGACCGTGCGGGCGGCCGGGTTCGCCAGGTCGCGCTTGCAGGCTTCCACGCGGCGGTGGCGGATCCACCCGGCCACCGTGTGGCCGCTGTCGCGGAACAGCGCGTGCAGGTGGCGCACGGAAACGAAGCAGGCGGCCGCGATCGTCTCGACGCGCAGGTCCGGATCGGACAGTCGTTCGTCGATGCAGGCCTGCACGGCCTGCCGGCGCCGGGCGCGGTCGTCGCGGCCGGCCGGGCCGGTGATGCCCGCCTGGGCTCGCAGCATCGTCGCCGTCATGTCGATCACGTTGCCCGCCAGCAGGATTCCGGCGGACTGGTGGGCCGGGGCCAGCGAACCCAGGTTGAGGATCGTCGACCAGACCACGGGCGCGATGCCGTGCTCGGTGGAGAACGTGCGGGCCGCCAGCTCGGCGAAGGCCTCCGCGTCGTGGGCGCCGAGCGCCGCCTTGCGGAAGCGCACGTTCACCGACCGGTAGCCGTCGCCGACGTCGAGGGTCAGCGGGCGTTCCGAATCGTAGAGCGCGAACTCGCCGGCGCGGAGGGTCGCGGACCGGCCGGCCTGGGTGACCTGCTTGGCTCCGGCGAGCTGCAGGGTCAGCAGGAAATAGGCGTCGCCCGCGCGCGTCAGGTCCTCGGGACGGCGGTGGACGGTGTGCCGGCGGCAGGCCACGCCGAACAGGCCGAGGTCGCCCAGCGAGCGGTGGGTGATGGAACCGGCGAAGCTCCTCGAGGTGTCGAACTCGAAGCTGAAGTGGAGCGACACGCCGGCGTTGACCTGCTGTTCCCAGACGCCCGGGCCGACCTCGGCGGCGGTGCGCGGTACCGCGCTCCCGGTGGGCAGCAGGCTGAACGAACCGGCCATGGTCGCTCCTGGGGGCACGTGGGCAACGCGGTCAGGGTACGCCGTGGCCCCGGCTGTGCACATCGGCGACATCGTCGTGCACATTCCGCCGATGCCCGCGACGGCCCGCCGTTCGTAGCTTGGGTTCCCCAGTGGCCGCAGCTCGACGAGGAGACGCCCGCAATGGCCTACATCGAAGGTTCCCACCACATCACGCTGTCCGTCGGCGGGGCGCAGGAAGACGTCGACTTCCACGTCAAGGTGCTGGGCATGAGGTTCATCAAGCGCACCGTCCTCTTCGACGGCTCGGTGCCGATCTACCACCTGTACTACGCGAACGCGAACGGCGACCCGTCGAGCGTCGTCACGACCTTCCCCTGGGCGCAGGCCGGGCTGTACGGCAAACGCGGCACCAACCAGAGCCGCGAGGTGCTGCTGTCGGTCCCCGAGGGGAGCCTCGACCACTGGCACCGGCGGCTGACCGAGCACGACGTCGAGGTCCGCGACGTGGAGGTCTTCGGCCGGCGGCGGCTGGCGTTCGAGCACCCGTGCGGCATCGAGTACATGCTCGTGACCAACGAAGGCGACGACCGCGTCGGTCACGCCGGGCACGGGGTCCCGCCGGAGTACGCGATCCACGGCCTGCACGGTCTCGGGGTGCACGTGACGACGCCCGACCGCACGGTCGAGTTCGCCAACGACACCTTCTACGCCCAGGACGGGCTCGCCGAAGAGGGCGACCGGATCGCCGTGCAGCTCGGGAAGCAGGCCCACGGCAACCACCTCGAGATCACCGTCAACCGCCGCGACGAGCAGGGGACCTGGCACTACGGGGCCGGCACCCACCACCACTTCGCCTGGAACGCCGACACCCTGGAGAACCAGGACGAGCTGAAGTTCGAGGTCGAGGGCCGCGGCTACACCGACATCTCGGAACTGAAGGACCGCAAGTACTTCAAGAGCGTCTACGTCCGGTCCCCGGCCGGCGCCCTGTTCGAGCTGGCGGTCACCCACGCCGACGGCGGCTGGGACTGCGACGAATCGCCGCACGAGCTGGGGCAGCGGTTCCAGCTGCCCGAGCAGTTCGAACACCGCCGCGACGAACTGCTCGCCGCGCTCGAGCCGATCGACGGCTGAGGGTGAATCCCCATCTGGGGCAGCCGGTCCTGACCTGGGGCCCGGCCGAGGCGTCCGTCGTGGTGCTCGCCGTGCACGGCCGCGGGCAGGAGCCCGGGTTCATGCGCGAGCTGACCGGGCGGCTCGGCCCGCTGCCGGCGCGGTTCGTCGCGCCGGCAGCGGCCGGCGGCACCTGGTACCCGCTGCCGTTCCGGGAGCCGATCGCCGGGAACCAGCCCCACCTCGACAACGCGCTCGCGGCGATCGAGGCCCGGATCGAGACGCTGCTCGACGCCGGAACGGCCGCCGGCGACCTGGTGCTGCTGGGGTTCTCGCAGGGCGCCTGCCTGCTGGCGCACCTGCTGCTCACCCGGCCGCGCCGCGTCGGCGCCGCGGTGCTGCTCACCGGCGGGTTCATCGGGCCCGACCCGATCAGCCCGCTTGCCGGCGGCGAGCTCGACGGCGTGCCGGTGCTGCTGCGGAGCATCGAGGACGACCCCTGGGTCCCCGCCCACCGGGTCGTGGAAACCGGCCGGCTCTTCGAGGTCGCCGGAGCCCGGGTCGACCTGGCCATCGCACCGGGGAACGAGCACGTCGTGACCGATGAGGCCTGCGCCGCGGCCGCCGGCGTGATCGGCCGCCTCGGCCCGTGAGCCGCGACTGTCGACGGATTGTCGACGGCTTGTGGAATCGTGCGGGCTGGGGGCAAGCGTCCCCGCGGGATTTCAGCGGAAACTCAGGGGGAGGCCAAGTGCGTGTCAGACTGCTCGGCCCCGTCGACGCCCTCGTCGACGGCGTGCCCGTGTCGATATCGGGGCTCCGGCGAAGAGCGGTGCTGGCGGCACTCGCGCTGCACGGCGAAGGAATCGCCGGCACGGGCTGGCTGATCGAAGCCGTCTGGGGTGCCGAGGCGGGCGGGGTGTCGCCGAACACCCTGCAAAGCCACATGTCCTCGCTCCGGCGCATCCTCGGCGACCGCACCGCGATCGTCGCCCGGCCACCGGGCTACCTGCTCGGTTCCGGCACGACCGACGTGACCGAGGCGCGGCGCCTGATCGCGCGCGGCGAATACTGCGACGACCCGGGCGAGAGCGTCGCGACGCTGCGCGCCGCGCTGGCCCTGTGGCGGGACCGGGCCCTGATCGACGTCGGCGGTGTGGCGTGGCTGGACGAGCAGGCCGCGAGCCTCGAGCGGTTGCGCACCCGGGCCCAGCTGGCCCTGATCCGGGCCAGGCTCGCCCTCGGTGAGCACGCCCAGCTCGAACCGGAACTGGAGCGGCTGGCCCTCGCGCGCCCGCTCGACGAGCAGGTGCACGCGCAGCTGATGCTCGCGCTGTACCGCACCGGCAGGCAGGCCGACGCGCTCGGCGTGTACCGCAGGCTGCGCGCCGCCTTGGCCGACAACCTCGGCATCGACCCCAACCAGCGGCTGCGGGACCTCGAGATCGCGATCCTGCGCCAGGACCCGGCACTCGAAGAGTCCGCACTCGCCGTCCGGCTGCTGGCCGGTTAGCCCGGACAAACGTCTTGAACGACTCGTTCAGGACCTCCGATGACCTGAACGAGTCGTTCAAGACGTTCGCCGCCGGCGGCCCGGTTCGGGCAGGGCGGCCCGGTCGAGCTTGCCGTTGGCCGTCGTCGGCACGCGCGGGATCACCACGAACCGGGCGGGCACCATGTAACCCGGCAGGTGCCCGGCCAGGTGGTCGCGCAGCTCGGCCTCGTCGGGCGGCTCGCCTTCGGGGACGACGTAACCGACGAGGACGTCGCCGCGCAGGACGACCGCCGCGTTGCCGACGCGGCCGTGCCCGCGCAGCACGGCTTCGATCTCGCCCAGCTCCACCCGCCTGCCGCCGATCTTCACCTGGCCGTCGGTGCGGCCGGCGTAGTGCAGGCAGCCGTCCGGGGTCCACCAGCCGAGGTCGCCCGTGCGGTACACGCGTTCCGGCGCGCCCGCCACGGCGACTTCGACGAAGCGGTCCGCGGTGAGGTCGGGGCGGCCGGCGTAGCCGCGGGCGAGGCATTCGCCGCCGAGGTACAGCTCGCCGCGGCCGCCGAGCGGGGCCAGGCGCCGCTCCTCGTCGAGCAGGTAGACCGCGACGTTCGCGATCGGCCGTCCGATCGGCACGCCGGTGTCCGGTTCGGGACGGCGGCAGGGCCACGCGGTGACGTCGATCGCCGCCTCGGTGGGGCCGTACAGGTTGTGCACCGGCACCGGCAGGACCGAGGTCAGCTTGTTGACCGTCCGCGGCGGCAGGACTTCGCCACTGCAGATCACCGTCCGCAGCGACCGGCAGGCGGCGACCCCCGGTTCGGCCGCGAACAAAGCCAGCATCGACGGCACGAAGTGCACGGTGGTCACCCGTTCGCGCCGGATCACCTCGACGATCGCCTCCGGATCGGCGTGCGCGCCCGGCTCGGCGAGCACCAGCCGGGCGCCGGCCATCAGCGGCCACAGGAGCTCCCAGACCGAGACGTCGAACGTGTACGGCGTCTTCTGGAGCACGACGTCCTCTTCGGTCAGCCGGTAGGTGTCCTGCATCCAGGCCAGCCGGTTCGCGAGGCTCCGGTGGGTCATCTCGACCCCCTTCGGGGTGCCGGTCGACCCGGAGGTGAACATGACGTACGCGCTGCCGGTGGACGGCGGCGCCGTGGCCGGCCGGACCCGGCCGGTGCCGGTGGGTCGTCCGTCCACTGTGTACTGAGCCGGGCCGAGCCCGGCGACCGCGGCCCGGTTGTGGTCGTCGGCCAGCACCGCCGCGGCCCCGGCGGTGCCGGCCATCGCGGTCAGCCGGGCCGGGGGATGGGTGCCGTCCAGCGGGAGGTAGGCCGCCCCGGCCAGCAGGATGCCGAGGATCGCGACGACCATGGCCGGGCTGCGTTCGGCACAGAGCGCGACCACGCGGCCCGGTTCGACGCCCTCCTCGCGCAGCCGGTCCGCCACGGCCTCGGCCTGACCGAGCAGCTCACGGTAGGTGAGTTCGGCCGGGCCGAGGCGGACGGCGACCCGCTCGGGTGACCGCCGGGCCTGGTCACGGATCACTTCGTGCACCGGCCGGTCCGGAAAGGGCGTGCTCGCGGGGTTGAAGGCGAGCAGCCGCTCCCGTTCCCGCGCGCCGACGAGCCCGGCCCGGCGGATCGGCCGGTCGGGGTGCCGGACGAGGGCGGGCAGCACGGTGGCGAGCCGTTCGTCGGTCACCACCCCGGTCCGGTCCGTGGTGACGGCACTCTCCCGCACGACCACGTCGCAGCCGTCCTCCTCCCGGCCTGGCGGGTGGAACCGGTCGAGCACCTCGCGGAACGTCGTGTCCGGGCCGAGCCGCACGGCGCTCCGGCGCTCACCGTGCCCGACCACGACCCGCTCGCGGCCCGTGACGCGGTGGACCAGCACCGCGCACGCGGCACCCAGCAGGGTGTCGCCGTCGACGCCGAGGGCGCGCTCGGCGCGGACCCGTTCGATCGCGGTCAGGGTCGCCGTCACCATGTCGTCGTCCAGCTCGGCGCCGGGGACGACGTCCCGGCGGGGCAGCGGGTCGGGGTGCTGCGCGGCGGCCAGGAGGAAGCCGAGCCAGCCGTCGAACCGGGCGAGCAGCTCGGTCTCCAGCAGCTCCACTTCGTCGGCGTCGATGTCCTCGGCCAGCGCCCACGCCGCCAGGGCGGCCGCGAGTTCGCGGTTCATCGCGGCATGTGTTTCCGGCGCGCCTCGCGCGGGGTCGAACGAGGTGCCGTCGGCGGACGAACCCAGCTTCGCCGCGAAGCCGCCGAAGTCGTCGACAGCCTGCGCGAACGTCGGCCGGGTGGGCTTGACGAGCACGACCGGCAGCCCGCCGAGCCGCGCGGCGATCCGTTCGGCCAGCCCGGAGGCACTGCAGTAGCCGACGACACAGCCGATCTCCGCGCCCGCCAGCAGCCCGGCGTAGGTTTCGGCCAGATCGTCCAGGCCGCGATAGGAAGAGCCGCCCGCCAGGTCGCGGACCGCGTCGATGCGCAGGATCGTCAGGTCCGCGCCGGCCGCGCTCAGCTCCGCGGCCAGCGACCGCTGCGCCGACAGCGGCTGGAAGTCCGTGACGACGACGGCCGGCGATCCACTGTGGCCGGTCAGCTGCTCCACGGTCGGTGCCATGTCAGTTCCGTTCCGGTGCGGCGGTGATGACCGCGGCGATCGCCGCGGGGGTCGGGGTGGCCGCCAGTGCGTCCACGTCGAGTGGGACGCCGAACCGCCGCTGCAGCCGCGCCACCATCCGGACGAACAGCAGCGACTCGCCGCCGAGGTCGAAGAAGTCCGACCCGGGGAGCACTCCGGCGGTCCCGAGCAGGTCCAGCCACACCTCGATGACCTGCGCCAGAACGGGCTCGGAAGCCGGCTCGGCCGGCTCGGCCACCGGCACCGGCTCGGCGGCCGGGGGCCGCAGCAGGTATTCGTTGCGGGCGAACGGGTACGTCGGCAGCGGGATCCGGGCGGCCGCGCTCTGCCGGACGTCGTCCCAGCGGACGTGCACCCCGGCCGCCCACAACGCGCCGGCGGCGGCCACGACCGGGCTCGTCCGGCCCGGCTGCACCGTGATCTTGGCGGCGTCACGCGCCTCGGGCAGTGCCCGCGCGGCCGCGGTGAGCGCCTTGCCGGGCCCGACCTCGACCAGGACCGGATTCGCCGTCGCCAGGCCGGTTCGCAGCGCCTCGAGGAACCGCACCGGCGCGACGACCTGGTCGGCCCAGTAACCGGCGTCGCGGCGGGTGCCGCGGGGGAGCAGTGTGCCGTCGAGTGCGCTGACGACGTCGATCCGCCTGTCCCGGCCGCGAGCCGCGGCCGGCGCACGCCGGAGCCCGTCGGCGGCGTCGGCCATCATCCGGGAATGGAACGCCCGGCGGGCGGGGAGCATCCGGTGCCGCACGCCGAGGCGGTCGAAACGCGCCCGCAGCTCGTCGATCGCCTGCTCGGTGCCCGAGAGGACGACGTTGTCGGTGCCGTTCACCGCGGCGAGGTCGAGGCCGCCGATCTCGCGGGCCTGCCGCCGGGCGACCGCCTCGCCGGTGAGCGCGGCGAGCATCCGGCCCGGTGGGGCGGCCTGCATGAGCGAACCCCGCAGGGCCACGAGGTGCAGCGCGTCCTCGACGTCCAGCTCGCCGGCCAGGCAGGCGGCGGCGTACTCGCCGGCGGAGTGGCCGATCAGGACGGCGGGCCGGACACCCCAGGACACCAGCAGGCGCCCGAGCGCGTATTCGTGCACGAGCAGCGCGGGCTGGGCGACGTCCGTGCGGTGGACGCGCTCGGCGGGCGCGCCCGGATCCAGGAGGACTTCGCGGAGGTCGAACCCGAGGACGCCGGTGGCCGCCTCGGCGAGACTGTCCACATCGGACCGGAACGACGGCTGGCCGGCGTAGGGCTCCGCCGACATCCCGGCGTATTCGGAGCCCTGCCCCGGGAACAGGAACACCGGGTTCGGGCGCTTCACGGCCGGTCCGCCGGCCGGATCGGTCAACCGCGCGACGGCGGACGGCACGTCTTCGGCGGCGACGGCGTGCCGGTACGGGAAGTGACGGCGGTGCGACTGGAGCGTCAGGGCCACGTCGTGGACCGACACGTCGTTCGCCGTGCGCAGGTGAGCCGCGAGCCTGGCCTTCGCCGCCTCGAGCTCGGCCGCGGTACGCGCGGAGACGGGCAGGACCGCGGTCGCCTGCCGCGGCCGCGGCGCGAGACCGGTCCGGGCCGGCGCTTCCTCCAGGACGACGTGCGCGTTGGTCCCGCCGAGACCGAAGGCGCTGACGGCGGCGCGCCGGGTCCGGGAGTCCGTCCACTTGCGTGCCCGGCGGTCCAGGGTGAACGTGGTGCCGTCGGCGATCTCGGCCCGCGGCCGGGTCAGGCCCGCCATCGGCGGGATCCGCTCGAAGTGCAGCGCCAGCACCGCCTTGATGAACCCGGCCACGCCCGCCGCGGCGTCGAGGTGCCCCACGTTGGCCTTCACCGAGCCGAGCGAACAGGGCCGGTCACGGCCGCCGAACACCTCCGACAGCGCGGCGAGCTCGATCGCGTCGCCGACCTCGGTCGCCGTGCCGTGCGCTTCGAGATAGCCGACGGTCTCCGGTTCCACCGCGGCGTTCGCGTAGGCCCGGCTGAGCACGTCGACCTGGCCACGCACCCCGGGCGCGGTGTACCCGGCCTTGGCGCCGCCGTCGTTGTTGATCGCCGAGCCCTTGACCACCGCGTACACCAGGTCGCCGTCTCGGACCGCGTCGTCGAGGCGCTTCAGCACCACCACGCCGACGCCGCCGCCCGGCACGGTGCCGGCGGCGGTCGCGTCGAACGGCCGGCAGCCGCCGTCCGGCGACAGGACCCCGCCCGGCTCGTACAGGTAGCCGGTGTCCTGCGGGAACGGCACGGAGACCCCGCCGGCGAGCACGACGTCCGCGTCACCCGCGAGCAGGCTCTGCCGGGCCAGGTGCACCGCGACCAGCGACGTCGAGCACGCGGTCTGCACGGTCACGGCCGGTCCGCCCAGGTCCAGCCGGTAGGCGAGCTTCGCGGCCAGGTGGTCCTTTTCGTTGCCGAGCACCGCCGCGAGCAGGCCGTGCGAGCCGGCGACGTCCGGATCCTTCAGCACGGCGTCGACGAGGTAGTGGCCGAACCCGGAGCCGGCGAACACGCCGATCCGGCCGAACGGGCGGTTCGTCGTCAGCCCGGCCGTTTCGAGCGCCTCCCACGCGGTCTGCATCAGCAAGCGGTGCTGCGGGTCCATCAGGGCCGCGTCCTTCGGCGTGATGCCGAAGAAGTCCGCGTCGAACCGGCCCGGGCCGTCGATCCGGCCACGGGACGGCACGTACCACGGATCGTCCACTTCGGACTCGCCGACGCCGTTGCGCAGCAGTTCGTCCCGGCTCATGGTGGTGATCGAGACGCGGCCCGCCTCGATGTTCGACCAGTACCGCCAGACGTCGTCCGCGCCGGGGAACCGGCAGGCGAACCCGATTACCGCGATGTCCGCCCCGCTCATGTGTCGATGCCCGCCAGGTGCCGCGCCAGGGATTCGACGGTCGGGAAGCGGTACAGGTCCACCAGCGGCAGCGGCTGCTCCGGCAGCCGTTCCCGGAGCTGGTGGCGGACCAGGGCGAGCCGGAGCGAGTCGCCGCCGACGTCGAAGAACGCCTCGTCGTGGTCGAAGTCGTCAGTGCCGAGCACCGTCGTCCAGGCGTCCGCGATGACCTTCTCCAACGCGGCGACGTCGTCTTCGGCGGTCGTCGTGGCGAGCGCCGGCAGCGTTTCGGCGGACAGCGCCCGGAGGTCCACCTTGCCGTTGCGGGTGAGGGGGAACTCGGTGACGGGCAGCCACCGTTGCGGGCGCGCGTAGGCCGGCAGCTCGGCCTCGACGGCCTGCCGGATCGTGGCCAGCGACGCGCCGCCGGTCCGGACCGCCGCGCACAGCCGGTCCTCGCCGGACAGGAACACCAGCGCGTCGAGCACGCCGTCCCGGCTCGCGATCCGCCGCTCGACGTCGGCCAGCTCGACCCGGTGGCCCGCGATCTTGACCTGCCGGTCGTGGCGCCCGTGGAAGTGGAGCGTGCCGTCGGTGCCCCAGCGGGCCAGGTCGCCGGTCCGGTACGTCCGGAGGCCGGTCGACGGCGGGCCGGTGAAGACCTCGCCGGTCCGGGCGGGATCGTCCAGGTAGCCGTCGGCGAGCCCGGCGCCGGTCGTGTGCAGCTCGCCGAGCCCGCCCGGCGGGACCAGCCCGCCGCCGGCGTCGAGGAGCACCACGCCGGTCCCGGCGACCGGCCGCCCGATCGGCAGGTCGGGCCCGACCTGGTGGGCACCGTCGACGGTGTGCGTCGTGGTGAACGTCGTGTTCTCGGTGGGGCCGTAGCCGTTGGTCACCCGCAGCCCGGGGCAGTGGTCCAGGACGCGCCGCACGTGCGGCGGCGACACCACGCCGCCGCCGGTGAACAGCTGACGCACTCCGCGGAAGGCGTCCGGGCGGTGTTCGGCCACGATCCGGAACAGACCCGACGTCAGCCAGACGTGGGTGACCGGACGGTCGTGGAGGAACCCGGCCAGCGCGGCGGGCGCGGGCTCGCCCGGCGGGTACACCTCGACGGTGTCCCCCCTCACCAGCGGGACCAGGAGTTCGAGCGTGGAGGCGTCGAAGGCCAGGGGCGCCATGCGGAGCATCCGGGTGTCCGCGGCCGGGACGAACAGGTCCGGGTCGGCGGCCAGCCGCAGCACGCCGCGGTGGGTGACGACGACACCCTTCGGCAGACCGGTCGAGCCGGAGGTGTACGCGATGTAAGCCGTCTTCCCGGTGACCTCCGGCAGAGGGCGGCCGGCCGGGACGGGCCCGGTGAGGTCGATCGCCGTCTCCGGCCCGATCCGGGCCTTCGGCGCCGCGGTCGCCAGCACGTGCGTGCGCCATTCCCGGGTGGCCGCCGGATCGATGGCGACGTAGCTCGCGCCGAGACACAGCGTCGCGAGCACACCGACGGCTTCGCTCGCCGACCGCGGCAGGTCGATCAGCACCCGGTCACCCGCCTCGACGCCGGCCTCGGCGAGCTGCCGGGCCTGCGCCGAGGCGAAGCCGTGCAGCTGCGCGTAGGTCAGGGTGACGTCGGCGTGCGTGTCGCTGATCGCCACGGCGTCCGGTGCGGCGGCGGCCGCGCGCTCGAACGCGTGCCAGAGGTCGCCGTCGCTGTCGACGGGCGTGCCGGTGCCCAGGCGATCGAGGCGGGCACGCTGGTCCGCGGAGATCGTCCGCGCGCGGCCCAGCCGACGCCGGGGATACGCCGTCAGCTCGGTCAGCCCGGCTTCGAAGGACTCGGCGAGGTCGCCGGCGTCGGCCGGGCTCAGCACCGAAGTCGCGTACTCCAGTGCCAGCCGGGGCCCGCCGGACCAGGCCTGGACGTAGAGCAGCGCGTCGAACACCGACCCGCCGCAGTGGCCTTCGTGCACGCGCCAGCCCGGTCCGATCCACTCGGGGACGAGCTGGTCGTGCGCGGCGAACCCGATCTGGGCCACGGGATTGCGAGCCGGATCGGGATCCTCGCCGAGCGCGGCGACGAGGTGTTCGAAGGGCACGTCGGCGCCGCCGGTCGCGGCGGCGATCGCCGCGCTGATCCCGCGCACGCAGGCTTCGGCGCTGTCGCCGTCGTCGATCCGGCACCGGACCGGCACGACCCGGGTGCAGAGCCCGACGACGCCGGCCGTGCCGGCGCCGAACCGGCCCGACACCGGCAGCCCGAGCAACAGGTCGGTGAGGCCGGTCCGCCGGGCGACGGTCAGCGCCCACGCCGTCATCAGCACCGCGGTGGTCGTGACCCCGCACCGGGCGGCCAGCGCCCCGGTCGCGGTGGCGAGCGGCTCGGGGAGGGGGAAAACGAGCCGGGCGCCGCGGCCGTCGGACTCCGGCGGGCGCGGCGCGTCGGCCGGCAGCGACACCACGGTCGGCGCCCCGGCCAGCCGATCGACCGCGCGGGCGGTGATCTCGTCCAGCGCGCCCGAGGACCTCAGCTCCGCGTGCCGGTCGGCGACCTGGTCCGGGGACCGGCCGGGGGCGGCCGCCTCGCCGCGGTACAGCTCGCCGAACTGACGCCAGAGCAGCCCGATGCTCCACCCGTCGGCCAGGACGTGGTGGACCAGCATGGTCAGCACGCTGCCGCGGCCGGCCCGGCCGAGCACGAACACCACCGGCGGCCGCTCGAACGGCCGGAGCAGCGCGTCACTCGCCCTCGCGTAGAGCTCGTGAGCGGTCTGGACACTGTGGACGGACGGCAGATGCTGGCGGAGGATCCGCGGCCGCTCGGTGGGCGGCAGGACACGCCGGCACTGGGCCGTCCCGTCGGCCACGAACATCGTCCGCAGCGACTCGTGGCGGGCCACCAGCTCCGCCAGCGCCGCCGTGGTGCGGTCCTCGTCGAGCGGGTCGGGCGTCTCGAGGCTGAACATCAGGTGGTACGGCCGGTCGGTGCCGGCCAGGTGCGCGGCGAGCATCACCCGCTGGCCCGGCAGCAGGGGCCGGTCCGGCTCCGGGTCCGCCGGTGGCGGCGGCGCCAGGTACGGCGTGGCCGCCGCCAGCACGGTGCCGAGCGGCTCCGGGCCGATCAGCCGTGCGCTGTCCACACTGGACCGCAGGTGCCGCTGGCCGAGCGCGAGCAGCTCGATGGCGTCCAGGGAACTTCCGCCGAGGGCCACGAACGAGGTGTCGCCGAGGCGGCCCGCGACGTCGGCGGCCGGCGTTCCGGTCACCGCGCCGACCAGCGGCAGCCACTCCTCAAGCCGGGTCATGCGTCCTCCCGAAGACTTCACCGAGCAACTCGGCCATGGTGGTGACCGTGAACGACGCGAACAGCCGCCGCCGGTCGATGCGCACGCCGTACCGCCGCTGCGCGGCCGCCACGAGCCGGACCGCCTGCAGCGAATCGCCGCCGAGGGCGAAGAAGTGGTCCGTCACGCCGAGCGGCCGGACCTCGACCCGGTCCGCCCAGAGCTCGAGGAGCTCCGACTCGAGGTCGGTCCGCGGCCCGAGCGGCTCGCCGAGGTCCGCCGGACGGTCTGGTGGTTGCATCTGGCTTTCCCTTTCCCCGGAACCGGTTCAGCGCCGCACCTGGACCAGCGGCAGCTCGCGCCGCGCCGTGACAGCGGGTTCCGGTTCGGGGGCCGGTTCGCCCGGCGGCGGCACGACCAGGCTCATCACCCGATCGCCTTCGCCGAAGAGCAAGCGGTGGCTGTGCAGGTAGGCGAGCTGGGCGGCGACGACTTCGGCGGGCCGGTCGAGGTCGGCGGCCAGGCGGTCCGCCTTGACCGGCGCGGACAGGCGGCGCAGCAGCGGCAGCAGCGCGGGCTCGATCGGGACCGTCCGGACCGTGCCGTCCCGGGTGTCGTGCACCCAGTGCTCGCCGGCGTCCGACCGCAGCACCAGTTCCGGCGGGACTTCCCGGTCGGCCCAGCGCGTCTGCCAGTACTCGACCTGCTCGGTGACCGGCCGCAGCCAGGTGATCGAATGCCGCATGTACGGCGAAACCCGGCGGTCGGTGAAGAAGTAGGCCATCCGCGCGATCTGCTCGTCGGAGAACGGGTAGATCAGCGGGTAGAAGTCCATCGGGGTCAGCTCGAGCCCGTACTCGTCGGCCTGCGTGTAGTAGGGGCTGAAGCGGTCGAACCGCACCAGGAACGTGCCGTTCGGCGGCGGCAGGTGGGTCAGCAGCGGGATGTCTTCGACGTACTTGGCGTAGACCTCCTCCGGCTCCCGGGGAAAACCGAGCAGCAGGTTCCACTCCGGCGTGATGCCGTGGCCGAGGCAGCTGCGCAGGAACTGCAGGTTGAGGAACGCCGTGGTGCCCTTGTTCATCAGCTTGAGCGTCCCGGTGGACAGCGCTTCGATGCCCGGCTGGATCCGGGTCACCCTGGCCTGGCTCAGCACGGTCATGTCGTGCTCGCTCATCGGGACCTTGATCTCGTAGAACAGGGAGACGCCCGGCGGTGGGTCGAGCTTCGCGAACACTTCCTTCGGGTAGGACTTCGGCATGATGTTGTCGGTGCAGACGAACTCGTCGCACCACGGGCTGAACTCGTCGAACAGCCACTCGAACTGCGCGCGGGCGTGCTCCGGCGCCATCGAGCGGTAGGCCATGCCGAGACCGTTGAGCCCGCAGAACGTGCAGTGCGAGCGCTGGCCCCACCAGCAGCCCCGCGACGTTTCGAAGAACAGGATCGGTTTCGCCGTCTCCAGCCCGCCGAGCCGGTCCCGGTGGGCGTCGAAACTCGCGACGAAGCCCGTGTAGTCGGGGGTGAAGAAGTCGTCGATGTCGCGCTCCCGCCCGACGGTGTCGCGGTAGGCGGGATCGTGGCAGTTCTCCGCCGTCAGCACACCCGGGATCGCGTGCAGGCCTTCGGGAGTGCCGTCCAGCAGCTGCCGCACGAACTGCGGGAAGGTGTGCAGGGCAGGTCCCGAGAACACCGCGTCGATCGCCTCGACCTCCTGCGCGATGACCGCGCCCATCGGGGCCTCGCAGTTGGCCCCGCCCAGCAGCGTCAGCGCGTCCGGGTTGCGGTTCTTGATCACCTTGGCCATCCCGATGCTGGCCACGTGCTGGGCGAACATCGAGGTGAACCCGACGACGTCGGCGGAGTACAGGTCGTGGCGCTCGGCGAGCTCCGCGCAGAAGTCCGCGATCCCGGCGCGGCGCTCGACGATCCGCTCGCGGAACTCCTGCCACTGCGCGCCCAGGTAGTAGCGGCGGAAGTAATCCTCGGCGTTGTCCGGCTCCTCGGGGAACGCCACCGGCCGGAACAGCCATTCGCCGATCCCGGTCATCAGGTGCCCGACGCCGTCCGCGATCGCGTCGTAGGTGTCGATGCCGAGGTATTCGGCGAACTCGAAGTTGAGGTAGCGGACGTCGACCTCGACCGCGTCGCCGAACTCGCGGCGGGTCAGCGCGGCGAGCTGGCTGAGCGCGAACGAGGGCTTGCGCCAGTCCGCGAAGGGCATGGTGACGAGCACGATCCGGGTCATCGGGATCCCTCCGGGGATTCGGGTGGGGGCTTCGGCGGGGATTCGGTGCAGCTGAGTTCGGCGGCGTAGAGCCGGAGCAGCTCCGGCATCCGGTACCGGCCGGGGCCCGCCGGCTCCAGCAGGTGGTGGTCGACGAGCCGCTCGGCCGCGGCGTGGGTGTCCGCCGCGGACATCCCGGGCACCGTGCCGTCGCCGGCGTGGCGGAACGCCCGCGCGGCGAGCCGGTCCGCCTCGTCGCCGGCGTCGAGGACCCGCAGGCTCGCGGAGAACGCCGCGCGGACCGAGTGCGAACCGGCCCGCAGCTCGTCCAGCCGGCGGTGCGGATCGGTCAGCCTGCTGGTGAGTGCCGAGATCGGGAGGCCGGGCCGGGCGGCCAGGCGCGCACCGGCGATCCGCAGCGCCAGCGGCAGCCCGGTGCACGCGGCCGCGATGGCGGCGGCCGCGGCGGGCTCGGCCGCGATCCGGTCCGCGCCCGCCCAGTGCGCCAGCACGGCCAGTGCCGCGGACTCCGCCAGCGGGGCGGGACGCAGCCGGAGCCCGGCGTCCACCGCGGCGAGCCCGGCCCGGCCGGTGACCAGCACGAGGCACCCCGGGGCGCCCGGGAGCAGCGGGAGGACCTGGTCGGCGTCGCGCGCGTCGTCCAGCAGGATCAGCATCCGCTTGCCGACGAGCGCGGACCGGTAGGCCGCGCCGAGCTCCTGTTCGCTGGTGGCCCCGGGTGCGGGCGGGCGGCCGAGCCCGCGCAGCAGCCGGGCGAGTGCCTCGGCGGCCGGCAGGGGACCGGGGCCGGTGTGCCCGTGCAGGTCGAGGTGCAGCTGGCCGTCGGGGAACGCGTCGGCGCTCTGATGTCCGAAGTGGACGCAGAGCGCGGTCTTCCCGGTGCCCGCCGCGCCTTCGACGGTGACCACGCCGGTACCCCGCGGATCGGCGACGGCCGCGTGCAGCGCGGCGAGCTCCTCGTCCCGGCCGGCCAGCAGGCCCGGCGGCGCGGGCAGCTGCCGCGGCACCGGCACGAGCGGTTCCCGTGGCTGCGGGGACTTCAGCAGCGTCCGGTCGGCGGCGAGGATGCGCTGTTGCAGGCGCTGCAGCTCCGGGCCGGGTTCGATGCCCAGCTCGTCGACGAGCACCGACCGGGCATCGGCGAAGGCACGCAGTGCTTCGGCGTGCCGGCCGGACTGGAACAGCGCGAGCATGTGCAGCCCCCGCAGGCGTTCCCGGAGCGGGTTCGCGGCCACCAGCACGGTGAGCTCGCCGGTGACCTCACGGTGGTGCCCCAGCCTCAGCCGCGCTTCGACCCACTGCTCCTCGGCGTCGAGCCGCTCGTCGGTGAGCGCGGAACGGACGGCCGCGGTGATGGTCGAGTCCTCGACGCCGGCCAGTGGTTCGCCGCGCCAGTGGCTGAGCGCCCGGCCGAGCAGCGCGGCCTGGGCGTGGTCGTCGGCGGTCTCCTTCGCGGCGGCCACCAGCTCCCGGAAGCGGTACAGGTCGATCCGCTGCGGATCGACGTCGAGCAGGTAGCCGGGCTGGCGGTGGACGAGCCGGATCGCGGGATCCGCGGCCAGGGTGCTCCGCAACTGTGACACGCAGCCCTGGATGGCGTTCCGGGCGGTGCCGGGCACGTGCCTGCCCGGCCACAGCGCCTCGCGCAGCCGTTGCATGGGCACCACCTGGCCGGGCTGCAGCAGCAGCATGGCCAGTACGCAGCGGCGCTGCGCACTGCCCAGCGCGAGCTGGCGACCCTCGTGCCAGATCGCGATCGGACCCAACAGCCCGAATTCCATTTGACCCCCGGCCGTATTCCGGCGCTTTCGACCTGAGAGCGTCGCATCCCGATGCCGGTGAATTCAAGGAATTCGTCGGATTTCGGATGCCCGGTCCGGGTCGCCTGGCCTGTCCCAAGAGGAGTGGAAACACTTGCCGCGGCGATGATAGCGCGCGCTGGACCTGCTTTCGACGGGAACTCAGCGATCATTCAGCGCGCGCTCAGCGGCACCCGCCAGTGTGTTGAGGAGAGCGCGAAATCGAGTGGCTGAAACATATTCGAATGGCGGTAAATCGGCCGTTCGGGTGAGGTCAATCGAGGCGGCAGGACTGAACGGGGGAATGGCGGGTGAGTACTTCCGTGACGCAGCACGGCGTGGTGGTCGCGCTGCCGGCGGACCGGGGGATCCACCACCTCGTCGCCGACCGCGTCGAGGCCGAGCCGGGCGCGCTCGCCGTCTCCGCCGCCGACGGAGACCTCACCTACGAACAGCTTTGGGCGCGTTCTTCGGGCCTGGCCGCGGCCTTGGCGGCCCGCGGAGTCGGGGCGGGTGACCGCGTCGCGGTGGCCGTGGACCGTTCGGCCGCGCTGGTCGTCACCCTGCTCGCCATCGCGCGGCTCGGCGCGGCGTATGTGCCGCTCGACGCGCTCGCGCCACCGGGGCGCACCGCGGCCGTTCTGGCGGAGGCGGCCTGCGCCGTGGTCGTCCGGGGGCCGGGCTGGCCACCGCTGCCGGACGTCCCGGTGCTGGACGTCACCGCGGTGCGTGGCGATTGGTCCGGACCGGCGCGCTTCGATCCCGAGACGCCGCTGTACGTCGCCTACACCTCCGGTTCCACCGGGGCGCCCAAAGGGGTCGTGGTGCCCCACCGCGCGGTGCTGCGCCTGGTGGTTTCGGCCGCCTACTGCCCGCTGGGTCCCGGTGACCGGGTCGCCCAGCTGGCGAACCCGGCGTTCGACGCGCTGACCTTCGAGGTCTGGAGCACGCTCGCCGCGGGCGCGACCGTGGTCGTCCCGCCCGCGGCCGGGCAGGTCGACCTCGGCACGTGGGGCGACCTGCTGGTGCGGTACCGGATCAGCGCCCTGTTCCTCACCTCCGCGCTGTTCGACCTGATCGCCCGCGCCGAGCCGTCGGCGTTCGCCTCGGTGGCCACGCTGCTGGTCGGCGGCGACACGATGGACCCGGCCGTCGTGCGGCGGGTGCTCGACGCGGACCCGCCCGGCAGGCTGGTCAACGCCTACGGCCCGACCGAGGCCACGACCTTCGCCACGTTCTACGAATGCACGCCGGAAACCGTCGACGGACGCGTGCCGATCGGGTACCCGCTGCAGAACACGTGGCTGTGCGTCCTCGACGACGACCGCGTTCCGGCGGCCGAAGGCGAGCTGTGGATCGGCGGGCCCGGGGTGGCGATGGGCTACCTCGGCCGCCCGGAGGAGACCGCCGCGCGTTTCTTCCCAGGCGAGGCCGTCCCCGGCGGCAAGGGACCCTGGTACCGCACCGGCGACCGGGTCCGCCGCCGCGGCGACGGGGCGATCGAGTTCCTCGGCCGCGTCGACCGGCAGGTGAAGCTGCGCGGGTTCCGGGTCGAACTCGCCGAGGTCGAGGCGGCGGTGCTGGCCACCGGGCTGGTGACGGCCGTGGCGGTGGAGAAGACCGGCGAGGGGCCGCTCGCCCATCTCACCGGTTACGTTGTGGGGCCCACCGCGGGCTTGTCCGAGGCACTGCGGGACCGGCTGCCGGAGTACATGGTGCCCGCCCGCTGGGTCCGGCTGCCCGAGCTCCCGCTGACGTCGACGGGGAAGCTCGACCGGACCCGGCTGTCCGCCGGCGAGCGGACGGCCCCGCTGTCGACCGCGCAGGAACGGCTCTGGTTCGTCGAGGCCGCCGAACCCGGGACGGCGGCGTACGCGACGCCGATCCTGCTGCGCTGGCGTGGGGCGGTGGATCGGGCCGCGCTGTCCGTCGCGCTCGCCGCGGTGGTGGCCCGGCACGAGCCGCTGCGCACCACCTACCGGCTCGAGGACGGAGGGCCGGTGCAGGTGATCCACGAGCCGGCCGGTGTGGAAGTCGAGGTGCGTGACGGTGCCGCCGACGGGGCTGGGCGGAGCGCGGCGGGCCCCGTCGGTCCGGCCGATGCCGCCGAGGAGGCCGAGCGGTGTGCGGCGGGCCCGATCGAGCCGGACAGTGCCGCCGACATCGGGCGGCGTGCGGCGGGCCCCGTCGGTCCGGCAGATGCCGCCGAGGAGGCCGAGCGGTGCGCGGCCGTCCCGATCGATCCCTCAGCCGATCCGCCCCTGCGGTGCACGGTCTGGCCCGGACTCCCCGACGGCGACCTGGTCCTGCTTCGCACCCACCACATCGCGGTCGACGGCTGGTCCGCCCACGTGCTCCTGGCCGACCTGGCCACCGCCTACCGGGCCGCCGAGACCGGGCACGTCCCCGTGCTGCCGCCGACCGAGATCGCCTTCTCCGCCTACGCCGTCCGGGAACGGACCGAGGCCGGCAGCCCCGAGACGGCGAGCCGCGTCGCCGAGTGTGCCGGGCGGCTGCGGGACCTGGTCGGCGATCTGTCGCTCGACCGGCGGCCCGGACCCCGGCCACCGGTGGCCGGGCCGCGACCGGGCGCCCGGTACCCGCTCGACCTCGATGGTCCCCTGTGGACGGACGTCCGCGAGCTGGCGCGCCGGCTGCGGGTCACGGCGTTCGCCGTGCTGCTCGCCGCCTTCGGCGTCGTCGTCCGGCGGTGGTCGGGCCGGACGGCCTTCCTGCTGGGCACCGGGATGGCCAACCGGCCCTGGCCGGAGCTCGAGGACCTCGTGGGGCTGTTCGCCAACACCGTCCCGCTCCGCTGCGAGGTGGCCGACGCCGAGACGTTCACCCAGCTGTGCGAGGCCACCGCCGACGAGGTGCTGACCGCGCTCGACGCGGAATCGCTGCCCCTGGACCGGCTGGTGACCGCGGTCGCCGACCGGCGCAGCCCGCTCGTCCAGGTCGTCTTCAGCTTCCAGCAGACCGGCACCGAGCCGCCCGCGCCGTGGCGGACGGCCGACGAACCGGACACCGGGTGGGCGAAGTTCGACTTCTCGGTGTTCCTCGAAGCCGGGCCCGGCGGCCTGACCGGGCACGTCGAATACGACACCGCACGCTACCCCCGCGACCTGGTCGCCGCGCTCGCCGACGGGTTCGTCGTCCTGCTCGGCGCGGCCTGCCGGAACCCCGCCGTCCCGGTCGCCGAGCTACCCCACTCCCGGCGGCGCGTCACCCAGCAGGCCCGGCTCGACCTCTCCTCGCACGCCTTGGCGCGCTTGGCGTCCTCCCGGAAGGAACCCGCACCGTGATCGATTCGCCCCTCGGCATCCTCGTCGACCAGGCGTTCATGGGCTCGTCGCTGCTGGGCCGCGACGCCTGGCGAGCCGCGGCGGAGGCCGGCGCGGACTGGATCGCGCTCACCGAGGAAGCCATGGAGATGACGCCGGAGGTGCTGCACACGCTGCGCACCGACGTCGAGGCCGCCGGGGTGCCGGTGACCATGGCGCAGTGCCACGCCTTCGGCCTCAACGACCCGCGCGAGGTGGCCAGGGAATGGAACATCGTCCGCACCGAGCGGCACGTCGACCTGGCGCGCGAGCTGGGCGCCCCGGTGTTCAAGATCCTGCTCGGCGAATGGATCTGGCGCACGATGTGGCCGACGGCGACCCAGTGGCAACTGCTCGTCGACGCCGTGCGCCGGATCGGCGACTACGCCGCACCACGCGGCGTCGAGGTCAGCGTCGAGCTCGAACCCCTCGACACCTCCCTGGTCAACGACATCGCGTCGCTGACCAGGCTGATCACCGAGGTCGACTCGGAAGCCGTGCTGGCCAACATCGACACCTCGCACATGGTGGTCCGCGGGGTGCCCGCCGCCGAGGTGGCGCTGCTGAGCGGCCGGGTCAACAGCGTCGACTTCTCCGATTCGAACGGCCGCTACCACGAGCACCTCGCCCCCGGTGACGGCGTCGCGGACCTGCCCGCCTTCGTCACGCAGCTGCGGGCCGCGCGGGCACGGTCGATCGCGGTCGAAGTCGGCCCGTTCGCGGATCCGGAGAACGCCTTCCGGAAGGTCGAGCGGGCGATCCGCGGCACGCGGTCGCTCTTCGCCGATGCGGTGGTGCCGCGTGCCTGAACCCACGACGGTCCCCGAAATGGTCGCGGCGAGCCTCGCGCTGGCGGACCCCGCGGCCATCGCCGTCGAGGGCGGCGGCTCGACCGCCACGTACGCGGAACTCGACGCGCTCGCCTGGGGAACCACCGCCAAGCTGCGGGCGGCCGGTGTGGGGCCCGGTGCGGTCGTCGGCGTCGCCATCTCGCCTGGCCCGCGTCAGGTCGCGGCCTGGCTGGGAGTGTTGCGGGCCGGTGCCGCGTTCGCGCTGCTCGACCAGGCCGGGATCGAGGTGCTCCGGGAGGCCGACGTGGAGCCGGGCCCGCCGGTGGCGCCGGTCCCGGTCGACGAGCGCGCTCCGGCGGTGGTCCTGGTCTCGCCCGATGGCGAGAATGTCGTGTGGGAGCAGGAAAATCTCCTGCACGCGGCGCTCACGACGGCGTGGCTGCACGAGCTGGGCCCGGATTCCCGGCTGCTCGCTCCCGCCACGGCGGCGGTGGTCGAGGCGTTCGCCTGCCTGTGTTCCGGTGCCAGCCTGGTGCTCACCGACGTCGTCGAGCGCGACGGCCGGTCCTTCTACCGTGCCGCCGGGTGTCCCGGGTTCGCGGCCGACATCGTCGGCGGATCGCTGCGGCCGGTGCCGAACACCCGCCTGGACGTGCTCGGCGCCGGAGACGAGGAACTCCCCGACGGGGTCGAAGGAGACCTGTGGGTCTTCGGCCCGGGGGTGCCCGGCGACCGACGGCGGCGCCGGACCGGGGATCGCGCCGTGCGAGGCCGCGACGGCGAACTCAAGCTGGCCACGCCGGCCGAGCCGGATCCGCCGCCGTCGCCGCGGGCGCGAGCGTCCGAGACGGGACGGCGGCGGGCGGTGGAGCTGTTCGCGGAGACCCTGTCGGCGGCGGGGCTGTTCGGCGAGGCACAGCGGGCCGCGCTGCGCGAACCGGACGCCGACTTCTTCCGCCTCGGCGGGCATTCCCTGCTCGCGGTCGGCATGGTCGCCAACGCGGCGCGACGCTGGAACGGCGAGGTGGCGCTGCGGGACTTCCTCGCCGAGCCCACCGTCACGGGACTCGGCGCGCTGCTGGACACCGCGGCCGAACCACTGCCGCGCTCGCCCGTCACCCCCGGCGACGGGTGGTACCCGGCGTTGCCCGCCCAGCAGCGGCTCTGGTTCCTCGACCGGATTTCCGGCCTGCGGCAGGCCTACCTCGTGACGTTCGTGCTGGAGTACACCGGGCCGGTGGACGCCGCCCGGCTCGCCGCGTCGATCCGGTCCGTGCTCGGCAGGCACCCGGCGCTGCGTTCGGTGTTCCGCCTCGACCACGCCCGCCGGGAACTGGTCTACCGCACCGACGGCCCGGCCCCCGAAGTGTCGCTTGTGGACGGCCGCGGCCGGTCGCGCACCGAGCAGGACAAGGACCTCGACGCGGTGCTCTGGCAGCCCTTCGACCTGGCCGCCGGGCCACCGGCGCGAGCGGCGGTGATCACCTCCGGGACCGGGGCGACCACGGTCGCGCTGAGCGCCTCGCACGTCGTGCTCGACGGCTGGTCGCTGCGCCGGCTCGCGGACGAGATCGGCGAGACCTACCGCGCGGCGGGGGAGGGCAGGCCGCCGCGGCTGCCCGAGCCGGTCCACCCGGCGGAAGTAGTGTCGTGCGTCGCAAGTTGTCCGACGTCCGGCGCGGCCGGAGCCAAGCGCCCCCATGTGGCGTTGGTTGCGTCTGACGCACCCAATGTGGCGTTGGGGGGGGGGGGGGGCCCCCCCCCCCCCCGGGGGGGGGGGCCGCCGCCCGCGGCCCCCCCCCACACG